>NZ_JBVVUU010000011.1:0-29543 GCF_056032925.1 Aeribacillus sp. JST-2 | reverse complement strand
AGGAGTTACTCTAAGAAGAACTTCAATTTTCTTGTTCATTTGCCGGCAAAGTGCGATCAGCAAGTCAATTTCGTAAAAATTGTCAATGACAATGCACCCGATATTCGCCTGAAGAGCCATGGAAAGCTCTTCTGCGCTCTTATTGTTGCCGTGAAAATGAATTTTTTTGGCAGGAAACCCCGCCTTTAACGCAGTATAGAGTTCTCCCCCTGACACGACATCAAGAGACAGGCCTTCTTCCTCTGCAAGCTGAACCATCGCAATGGAAGAGAATGCCTTGCTGGCATAAGCGACTTGAGAAGCTACACCTAATTTTTTGAATGTATTTTTAAAAGTACGGGCTCTTTCGCGAATGAGTGCGACATCATATACGTATAAAGGCGTCCCGTACTGATTGACAAGGTCGATGACATCGACGCCGCCGATTTCCAGATGTCCTAATTGGTTGATTTTGCTTGTTCCTCGTAGATACAAAGACTAGCCCCCGCTTTCTCAACGACAAAGATTAAAAATACATTAACATAAAACACCCGCTCTTTCAAATGTTTTAAGGCTGTTTTTTTGCGTTTTGCGGATGAACAATGCTCGGTCTTACCTTTGTTTGAGGCACAGTTGTTCGCACAATAATTTGCCAAAAAGCTTTTGCATTAAAAGGAATAAAAGGCCATAAATACGGGGTATTGAGCGAACGGATTTGAGCAAGAAAAAGAATGAACAACGTACAACCGATCACAAATCCAGGAGCTTTCCAAAGGACAACGAAAATAAGCAATAACAACCGGACAATTTTGTTAGCCACACTTAATTCATAACTGGGCGTTGCAAATGTTCCGACGGTTGCCACCGACATGTATAAAATCACTTCCGCCGTAAATAAGCCGACATTAATGGCAATTTCCCCGATAAGGACAGCAGCAATCAAACCCATGGCGACAGAAAGCGCAGTCGGTGTATGAATGGCAGCCATTCTCAAAAGTTCAATACCAACGTCGGCAATGAACAATTGGACAACAATCGGAATGTGGCTGTCTTTGTTTGGACCAATAAAAGATATTTCTTTGGGCAAAAGAGAAGGCTCCAGCACATATAACAACCATAGGGGCAGCAAATAAAGCGAGGCCATCATCCCGAAAAACCTGACCCATCTTAAAAAGGTGCCGACTGCAGGCGCTTGTCTATATTCTTCCGCATGCTGGACATGGTGGAAAAACGTTGTCGGGGTGATTATCGCACTGGGAGAAGTGTCAACAAGAATGATAACGTGTCCTTCCAACAAATGGTTTGCGGCAACATCAGCTCTTTCCGTATAGCGGACAAGTGGAAATGGATTAAACCCTTGTTTGACCAAAAATTCTTCAACTGTTTTATCTGACATGGTAAGCCCGTCTATCTTAATCGTTTTCAATTCTTTTTTTACAACTTCGATTAAACCCGGATCCGCCACATCTTCAACATAGGCGATGGCAATATCTGTTTTGGAACGTTCACCGATTTTCATGATTTCAAAGCGGAGGCGTTCATCGCGAATTCTTCTCCGAATAAGGCCGGTATTGACAATAATATTTTCCACAAATCCGTCCCGTGCCCCACGGACAACTTTTTCCGTATCCGGTTCTTCCGGCTGCCTGCCGGGATAATTGCGGACATCAACGGCAAAAGCAGATTCGCTGCCTTCAACAAAAAAGACCACTAATCCTGACAGCACTTGGTCGACCGCCTCATCCAGCATTTGAATCGTTTTGACTTGTTGATGTACGAGGTGCTGGCGGACAGCCTGCTTCATCCGATTGGCTTCGATTTCAACATTATTTATTTTCATGATTTCTTTAATAAGCTCCATGACATCATTGGTTTCACAAAGTCCGTTCACATAATATAAATGCACTTGTTTGCTATGCAATAAAAATTTGCGGACACCGAGATCAAAACTTATTCCCAATCCGACATGCCGACGAAAAAATAATTCATTGTCCTCCAACCGAGGTGAAATAGGAGTTTTTTCTTGAACGGCTTTTTTGGTCATTTTATCAAACCCTTTCTTGTAATCATTCCTTTTTTGGCTTTCGTTCAAAGACAACCCCATGGGCAATAGCTGGGATTGATTCATTAAGCTTGATCATCGTTTTGCTTAAAAGGGCTCCCGTCGCCACCATAAGTACTCGTTTGAATTTCCCTTTTTTCAATTGTTGAAAGATGTAGCTGTACGTTACCACTGCCGAACAAGCACAGCCGCTCCCGCCCGCAAAAGCTTTTTGCTCCGGATGGAAAATTAAAAGTCCGCAATCCGAATGGTTGTGGCGAATATCGTAGCCATCCTCAAGGAGCAATTCTTTTAACCGGGGGCTGCCGACACCTGAAAGATCGCCGGTAAGAATTAAATCGTAATCGGAAGGAGCACGATGTAAATCACGGAAGTGCTGTTTAATCGTGTCGGCTGCAGCAGGCGCCATTGCCGATCCCATGTCATAAGGATTTTTCAAACCGATATCCACCACTTTTCCGATCGTCGCCGCCGTGATGGCGATATCGCTTTCTTCTTTACTGATCAACGCCGCTCCAGCTCCTGTTACAGTCGTTGTGGCGGTTGCCGGCTTTTGTCCCCCGTATCCAGTCGGATGGCGGAATTGTTTTTCGGCAGCCCCGTAATGACTGCTTGTGGCAGCGATCACTCTCCCTGCAAATCCTCCGTCAACAAGGGCACATGCTGTTGCCACCGTCTCCATCGATGTCGAACAAGCCCCATACATGCATAAAATAGGGATTTTGAACATTCTTGCCGTGTAATTGGAAGTGGAATTTTGATTCATCAAGTCGCCGGCAACAAGCAAGTCGATCATCTCTTCCTTAAGGCCTGCTTTTCCTAGGCAACGCTCTATCGCTTCTTTCATCAAGGTTTGTTCCGCAAATTCCCACGATGATTCTCCGCAATACAAATCATCAAAATGAAAATCGAAAGTTTTTCCAAGCGGGCCTTTCGCCTCCTTTGGACCAACTACGGTTGCCGTTTCATTGACAAACAAATTGTTTTGAAACACCCATGTTTGCCTTCCAGTTAACCGCATTGTGAACTTTTCCTCCGTTCCATCGCAAAGATTGTTTTATAAATCGACAAAATAAAGCCAATGAAATAAAGATCCGCAAATTTTGCCAAAAACGATTGCCATCATAAGAATGACGATTTTATCTTCAATGCCTACTCTTTTCGCCAATATCGGAAACACATTGAGCACTTCCGTTAACGCAGCCGCCAGCATGCCGACAAATATTCCGTAAAACAAACCGATCGGGACAAACAAAATAGAGGAAACATGCAAAGGGAATGGAGAGAGGCTGAACCATCCTCCAAAAACCGCTCCTAATATAACCGCCCATTCATACCAATGAATCCATTTCAACGTTTTCGAAAGCTGCATCAGCCTTGGAATAATCCCGAGAACAGACAAAAAAGCAACAAATCCAGCGCCGACAGCCAAGCCCCCTGCAAAACCGGTGAATAAAAGCACGATCAATTTACTGATCAACACGTTTTTTCATGCTTTCCTTGTTTTCCTTGATGGCAATGTATTGGTCGAGATCCATTTGATAGTTGAAAATCTCAACCTCTAATGGACTTGGCTCTTCATTAAATTTCTTTTTGAATATATGATTGAAAAACAACACCATCCCTAAACCTAAACCGATTGAATAGGGTATTTGCAAAATCAAAGGTTTATCCACAACTTCTCCCGTTACAAACTGATACAAATGCCTGTGCATTTTTTGCATACTGACATCTTCATGGAAATTGATAATGGTCATTGCTGATCCGACAAACAATAGCAGCCAGATAAGAAAAAAGAGCACGGGGGAAAAATTTTTTCGATCGTATTTTATTTCTATGATTGTTTGCGCCGGTCCAACCGTTTGAACATCAATGGAAGCATCCATGGATTGGATGATTTCGATGACTCGAATAACATCAATGACAACATGCGTTTGATCCGTTGGTTGAATGTTGTGAATGATTTGATTCTCCACTTTGTCGATGAGCGATTCATCTGCAATCACTTTCGCTATTTTTCTCAGCGTGATCGTTTCATCCGGTCTTGCCTGAATGCGGTGTTTTAAACGAACATAAACCGTTTTATTCACGCCTCGTCACTTCCTACATTTGTTTTTATAAGTAGTATGAGGTGCCTGCCATGCGATCATGCAAAATCGTTCGAACCATTTTTTTCCGCAAAAAAGAACCTTTTTCGCTTTAGTAGTTTCAAAAAATGATCGGGCTTCATGTGAACAGAATCACATATCCATTTCTATTGAGAATGTTTTTTCCGACAAAAAAAAAGACCGATAAAGCTACCCGCTCATTCGGTCCTTCATTTGCTTCAATATTTTCTTTTCAAGCCTTGACACTTGAACTTGGGAAATCCCCAGTCTTTCAGCAACTTCCGATTGAGTTTGATCCTTAAAATAGCGCAAATAAACGATAAGCTTTTCCCTTTCATTTAAATCATTCATTGCATCCTTTAAAGCGATTTTGTCAAACCATTTTTGCTCATTTTGGTCAGCAATTTGATCCAGCAATGTGATCGGGTCGCCATCATTTTCATAAACCGTTTCATGGATGGAGGAAGGTGCGCGAACAGCCTCTTGTGCAAGAACGACATCTTCTGGTGAAATGTCCAAGTAATCAGCGATCTCACCAACTGTAGGCACCTTGCCTAATTTTTTCGAAAGTTCCTCTTTTGCTTTTCTAATTTTATTTCCGAGTTCTTTTAAAGAGCGGCTGACCTTCACTGTTCCATCATCCCGAATAAATCGTTGGATTTCCCCAATGATCATCGGAACAGCATAAGTAGAAAATTTAACGTCGTACGACAAATCAAACTTATCAACCGATTTCACTAAGCCTATGCAGCCGATTTGAAATAAATCGTCCGCCTCATAGCCGCGATTTAAAAACCTTTGGACGACTGACCAAACAAGGCGCATGTTTTTCTGGATGAGCAAATCGCGCGCTTCTTGATCTCCTTTTTGGCTTTTTTCAATTAAAACCTTAACTTCCTGATCTTTTAATTGTCCATTTGAATGTCCGTTCTTGACCTCCACATCCATAGCCAATCTCCTTAATTGCACAAAGCTTTGCTTTTTGTAAGATGTTTCGTTAATCGAACAATTGTGCCTTCATTTTTTTTCGATTCAATTTGCACTTCATCCATGAAATTTTCCATAATCGTAAATCCCATGCCAGATCGTTCAAGATCCGGTTTTGTTGTAAAAAGGGGTTGTCTGGCTGTTTCAATATCATCAATCCCCACCCCTTCATCTTTGATCGTTAAATAGACGACATGATCCTCAAGCCTGCAGGTTACGTACACCACTCCATCAGGGTTATTCTCATAGCCATGAATGATGGCATTCGTTACCGCTTCGGAAACAACGGTTTTAATTTCCGTTAATTCATCCATTGTTGGGTCAAGCTGTGCAATAAATGACGCAACGGCCACTCTTGCAAATGATTCATTTTGGCTAAGACTGGAAAATTTTAGCTGCATTTCGTTTTTCATGATGCCACCCCCAACGTCTGCAAAGCCGCTCTCTCTGTATCAGCTAAATGAATGATTTTAAATAAACCAGACATGTCAAAAAGGCGCTTTACGCTGGGGGAAATGGCGCAAACAATCATTTCTCCGCCGCGGTTTTTCACTTGTTTGTAACGCCCCAGAATAACACCTAGCCCAGAACTATCCATGAACGATAAATGCTCCAAATTTAATAAAATGTGTTGAACAGAATGGGCATCCACCATTTCCGTCACTTTTTGCCGAACCTCTTCTGCCGTGTGATGGTCTAGTTCTCCCGACAAGCGGACGCACAGGACATTTTCTATTACTTCAAAGTCAACTGTCAGACTCAAAAGCTCATTCCTCCTTATCTAAACGAGATATTGAATCTTTCGTGTTGACCTTTCGTAAATCCTGCTAAATAACAAAATTAGTGATAGTTCGGCAAAAAAGCCGTTAATTCGCCTTCGACCAATCGGCAAATACCCGTTTAAATAAAGTCCACCAGCTCGCCACTTCAACATCTTTTTCAGCGACCAAAGGGCTTTCGGCTATGATTTTTTCCCCTTTTTTCAAAATGAGAGCACCGAGTTCATCCCCTTTTTTGACCGGAGCAGTTAAATCCTTTTCAAACATCACTTCCTGCTTGATATCATCAATGCCTTCCCCTTTTTTCGTTAAAATGGAAATCGGTTCCGAAGTCATTAACTTGACTGTTTTTACGCTGCCTTTATTAAGCTTTACATTCGTAACCGACTCGTTTCGTTTAAATAGAGGATGGGTTTCATATTGGTTGAACGCATAATCCAACATTTTGGTTATTTGCGCATTTCGGTGTTTTGGCGTTTCTGCCCCGAATACGACAGCAATTACCCGCATATTTCCTTTTTTAGCTGTTGCCGTTAAACAATATTTGGCTTCATTTGTAAAGCCGGTTTTTACTCCATCAACACCTGGATAAAATTTAACCAGCCTGTTTGTATTGACAAGCCAAAATTCTTTTTCCGTGCCTTTGCGCAAATAATCTTCATATTTCCCTGTGTATTTTGTAACTTCTTCATACTTGAGAAGTTCTTTCGCCATTACCGCCATATCATGAGCGGATGAATAATGATTGTCTTCAGGCAAACCGGTTGTATTTTGAAAATGCGTGTTTTGGAGCCCAAGTTCCTTCGCTTTTTTATTCATCATGTCTACAAATCGTTCTTCTGATCCCGCAATTCTCTCTGCCATTGCCACTGAAGCATCGTTTGCAGAGGCGATCGCAATCCCTTTTACTAAATCTTCCACCGTCATTTCCTCGCCAGCCTCCAAAAAGATCTGCGATCCCCCCATCGATGCGGCATGTTCACTTGCCCTTACTTTTTCGCTCAATTTGATTGTTCCTTTGTCAAGAGCCTCCATAATCAGCAACAGCGTCATAATTTTTGTCATGCTGGCAGGCGGCAGCCGTTTATCCGAATTTTCATCATAAAGCACTTGCCCGGTATCCCTTTCTATCAATATGGCTGATTTCACTCCTTCGACGAGCCGGACGCGTTTTTCTTCCGCCAAAGCTGCTTGTGATATTCCTAAAAAGACAAATAGAACTATTGTCACCGTTGCCAATACTTGTTTCATTTGCATATCCTCCATTCTTTTCTATATCACAGATAACTGCAAAAATAGTTTTTTCTATTGAAGGAAGATTCATCTCCATAAAACCCATTTTTTCCAATTGTTAAAAGAATATACAAAAAATAAAAAAGAATCGGGTGCGTCCCGATTCTTTTTGATGATTTTCCCGTTATTCTGTTACTGTTTCGTAAATTAGTGAGGGCTTCTCAACTTTATCCTTGGATATAGTAATACTGTCATAAAGCTTTTGCTTCGTTTCTTCTATATTTTTTTTGTTGCTGAAAATTATGGCAAGCGTTTCACCTTTTTTCACGTAATCACCGATTTTTTTGCGAAGGACGATTCCAACAGCTAAATCAATGGCTGATTCTTTCGTAGCTCTTCCCGCTCCAAGCTGCATGGCGGCTGTTCCTACCTCATCAGCCTTAATTCCAGCGACAAACCCTTCTTTATTTGCCTCCAATTCATATTGATAAGCGGCTTGCGGCAGTTTTTCCGGTTCATCGATGACAGAAGGATCTCCCCCTTGGGCGGCAACAAACGTTTTAAACGTATCAAGCGCTTTTCCGGCCGCTATTGAGTCCTGAAGCAGTTTGCGGGCTGTTTCTAAATTTTCCGCTTTTTCCGCCAAGTACACCATGTAGCTTCCAAGCGTTAAGCAAAGCTCCTTTAAGTCTTCGGGCCCTTCCCCTTTTAACGTTTGGATGGCTTCTTGCACTTCAAGTGCATTGCCAATGGCAAATCCCAACGGCTGGCTCATATCTGAAATGACTGCTATCGTCTTTTTACCGACATGGTTTCCGATTTTCACCATCGCTTTTGCTAATGCCCGTGAACCGTCAAGCTCTTTCATGAACGCCCCGGATCCCGTTTTCACGTCCAAAACAATGGCATCGGCGCCTGAGGCGATTTTTTTGCTCATTATCGAGCTTGCAATAAGTGGTATGCTGTTTACCGTTGCGGTGACATCTCTCAAAGCATACAACTTTTTGTCTGCAGGGGTTAAATTGTTCGATTGGCCGACAACCGCTATTTTATTTTCATTTACAAGCCGAATAAATTGATCATTTTCGATTTCGACATGGAACCCAGGAATTGATTCTAATTTATCAATTGTCCCGCCCGTATGCCCAAGGCCTCTTCCGCTCATTTTGGCGACAGGTACGCCGACGGAGGCGACCAGAGGTCCGAGGACTAATGTCGTCGTGTCTCCTACGCCGCCTGTAGAATGTTTATCCACCTTAATTCCGTTAATTTGGCTCAAATCGATCTTATCCCCGGAATCAGCCATTGCCAATGTAAGTTCCGCTTGTTCTTCCTCCGTCATGCCTTGAAAAAAAATGGCCATTGCAAGCGCGCTCATTTGATAATCAGGAATCGTTCCGTTTGTATAACCTTCAATCATGTAACGAATCTCAGCTTTTGTGAGCGCTTTTCCGTCCCGCTTCTTTTCAATCAAATCAACCATTCTCATTCCAATCACCTTTTCTTACATTTTTCCAACAATTGATTTCACCAGCATTAAAAAATCAGCCCGAGCCATTTGCGTCGTTTGCATCACTTCTTCGTGGGACAGCGGTTGATCAAGGACTCCGGCAGCCATATTTGTAATGCAGGAAATGCCGAGCACTCTTAAACCGGCGTGATTGGCTACAATAACTTCCGGAACAGTCGACATGCCAACAGCATCAGCGCCGATCGTTCTCAACATCCTAATTTCGGCTGGCGTTTCATAAGATGGTCCTGTGTTGGCTACATAGACCCCTTCTTTTATGCTTATTCCCAATTCCTCAGCCGTTTTTCTTGCCACAGCAAGCAATTTTTTATCGTAAGCTTCCGTCATGTCAGGAAAGCGTACGCCAAATTCCGGAATATTTTCACCTATTAACGGGTTCTGACCCATGTTGTTGATGTGATCAGTAATGAGCATTAAATCGCCCGGCCGGAAAGATTCGTTTATCCCGCCTGCTGCATTTGTGACAACAAGCGATTGGACGCCCAATACTTTCATAACACGGATCGGAAATGTTACTTGTTCTAAGCTGTACCCTTCATAATAATGGAATCTCCCTTGCATGGCCGCTACCGTTTTTCCGTTTAACGCACCGATGACGAATTGGCCTTTATGCCCTTCAACCGTAGAAACCGGAAAAAAAGGAATTTCGCTATAAGGAATTTTGACGGCTTCTTCAATATCGTCAGCCAGCCCGCCTAAACCTGATCCTAACACAAGGCCAATTTCAGGAGATTTTTTGATTCGATCCTGCAAAAACTGTGCTGCTTGTTCAATGCGTTCTTTCACGGACATCGTTCATCCCCCTAATGTAATTCATGTAAAAAACTTATCCCGTGTTTTGGCATTTTGACAGAGAAATTATTGGCAACCGTTGCGCCCACATCTGCGAAAGTTTCCCGCAGTGGAAGCTCCTTTCCATTTCTGAATGTTTTATTATAAACAAGAAGCGGAACATATTCCCTTGTATGGTCTGTTCCGTGGTGTGTGGGGTCATTTCCATGATCAGCCGTAATGATCAATAAGTCATCTTCCTTTAAATTTTCAAACATTTCCGGCAGACGGGCATCAAATTCTTCCAACGCCTTCCCATACCCTTCTGGATCACGGCGATGGCCATATTTGGCGTCAAAATCGACCAGATTCAAAAATGAAAGTCCAGTAAAATCTTGATCGCACGTTTGCAGGATTTTGTCCATTCCATCCATATTGGAAATGGTTCGGATTGCTTCTGTGATTCCTTCCCCGTCATAAATGTCGGAAATTTTTCCGATGGCAATGCAATCAAAGCCGCTGTCTTTCAGTTCGTTCATGACAGTGCGGCCAAAAGGCTTTAAAGCATAATCATGTCTGTTGGCGGTGCGTTCAAAATTGCCGGGAGTGCCAACGAAAGGTCTGGCAATGACTCGGCCGACCATATAGTTTTCATTTAATGTTAATTCTCGGGCAATTTGGCAAATGCGGTACAATTCCTCAAGAGGCACGACTTCCTCATGTGCGGCAATTTGCAAGACGGAATCTGCGGACGTGTAGACAATGATAGCACCTGTTTCCATGTGTTCTTTTCCAAGCTCTTCTATAATGGCTGTGCCGCTGGCTGGTTTATTGCCGATGACTTTTCTTCCCGTTCTTTTTTCCAATTCCTCAATCAGCTCCGCTGAAAATCCGTTAGGAAAGACTTTAAATGGAGTATCGATTTTCAAACCCATTATTTCCCAATGACCGGTCATCGTGTCTTTGCCGGCTGAAGCTTCTTTCATTTTGGTGTAAAAGCCAAGCGGCGGCTCCGCCTTTTGAACTCCTTTTATTTCCCGAATGTTTCCCAACCCTAGTTTCGCTAGATTCGGCAAATGCAATCCGCCAAGATGTTCAGCAATATGACCGAGCGTATCCGCCCCTTTGTCATTGTATTTTTCCGCATCGGGCGCTTCGCCGATTCCTACTGAATCCATTACGATCAAAAACACTCGTTTATAAGTTGGCTGCAATGACAACTCCTCCTGCCATCATAAGTTATGTTTACTATGATTATACCGAAAAATGCCATTAACATATACTAGGTGATTGCCTTGTATGGCAAAAACTATTTTCATAACAGATCGATTATATGTAAAAGGAAGAGGTGGAGAAAAGAAAATTAAGAAGAAAGCTGCTGCTCATGCATTAGCGTTCAAGCTTAACCGTAGCTTTTCCTTTACGCACGGGGATGATACATCCGGTATACATCTTTTAACCGTGTTTTCGTTACATGTGTATAAATTTCGGTTGTGGATATATCCGCATGTCCGAGCATTTCTTGAACGGCTCTTAAATCTGCTCCGTTTTCAAGCAAGTGGGTGGCAAAAGAATGTCTTAGTGTATGAGGGGTTAATTCTTTTTGAATACCTGCTTGAGCGGCAATCGCTTTTAAATTTTTCCAAAAACCTTGGCGGGATATTCTTTTCCCATGATGATTTAAAAATAAAGCGTCTGTTTTGTACTTCTGCCGCGCCAGCTTTGGCCGCCCTTTTTCAAGATATTCCTTTATGGCTTTTGTAGCTTTTTCGCCGACAGGCACGAGGCGTTCTTTTTTTCCTTTTCCAAAACAGCGGACAAAACCCATGATTAAATGAACATCCGAAATATTTAATGAAATCATTTCACTGACTCTGATCCCAGTAGCATATAAAAGTTCAAGCATCGCTTTGTCCCGATAGCCGATGGCAGTTGTCAGCTTGGGAGTATCCAATAGACGCTCCACTTCTTCAAGCGAAAGCACTTTCGGCAGCTTCCGTTCGATTTGCGGTGTTTCAATATGGACGGACGGATCTTCCTCGCATACTTTTTCTCTTAATAAAAATTGATGAAAGGCGCGGATTGAAGCAATGTGGCGGGCAATCGTTTTACTCGATTTCCCGCTGTCTTTCAAAAAATGCAAATATTGCAAAATGTGCAGGCGTTGTATCATGTTGACATCTTGAATTCCGAGATTTTCAGCCAAAAACCGCTGGTATGAATGCAAATCCCGCTCATAGGAAACAATCGTATTTTCCGCAAGTCCTCTTTCAACAATCAGATAATGAATGAAATCTTGAATGTGAACGTTCAATCTCCTCTACTCCCCATGTAAATAAAAGAATATGAGACGTTGAAACCATGTACCCTCTTGTTCTTCAAGCATTTTTGTCACCTTTTGCGCCGAACCCTCCGGTTCATCATAGCGGTGATATTCGCTATATTCCAAGTTAACCCATATCATAGCATAGTAGAATAAAATCGTAAATCCCGTAAATAAAACAAAAATTTTTAACATGCTGCCAATCATATTCATCCATTTATTCATCGTTGTCCTCCAGATCATTTTTCTCATATTAAAAGATATGACCTTCTGGACAAACTTTATACATCAATTAATACAAAAAAAACCTTCCCCAAACGGAAAAGGTTACTCGTTTTGATTTTCTGCTTTTTCTTGACAGCGGTGGCATATCCCGTGGAACGTCAGACGGTGGTCTTTAATTTTAAAATTCCAATCCCGCTCGACAATTTTTTCAACTTCCTCCAGCAAATCTTCTTGAATCTCATCAACTGAACCGCATTCCATGCACACGAGATGATGGTGAAAGTGCTGGGCCCCTTCCTTACGCAAATCATATCTTGAAACGCCGTCACCAAAGTTGATTTTGTCGACAATCTTCAATTCTGTCAACAATTCCAACGTTCGGTACACTGTCGCAAGCCCGATTTCAGGCGATTTTTCTTTCACAAGGAGATAGACATCTTCTGCACTTAAATGATCTTGCTCATGTTCAAGCAACACACGGACAGTTGCTTCGCGCTGCGGGGTTAGCTTGTAGCTTGATGAATGTAATTGCTTTTTTATTCGCTCTAAGCGGTTTTCCATTGGCATCTTTCCCTCCCTCGCCGCATTCCCCATCTATTATATCAAAATAGAGGAAGGTGTCCAAATAAAATCATTTTAAATTAAAAAATAAAATGTTTATTAAATAATAATTATTTTTATTTATTGATCAAATCAATTGTAGCTTTCATTAATATCGGGGAAATATATCCTTCAAATATAGAAGCAAACAAAACAGCGGCCGCTATCACCAATAAGGCGGTGCTATAGCGGGCAAACATCCGAAACGGCTGATCATTCAATCTTTTGACAAAGAGCTGCCTGATCAGTTTTAACGAAAAATTTGCCGCTTGTGCGCCGACCATGATAAACACAGGGATTAACAATAAATTTTGCGGCAGGATGGAAACAAAAGAAAGCATGAACCCTCCCAGCTTCATTTGATTCACTAAAAAACCGACGGTAAATCCGATCACCATGCCTTTTAAAAACAGCATAATAAAAATAATCGGGAGCCCGATAATCGAAATTCCCAATATCCACATGAACCCCAAATATTTTATATTATGAAAAAAGCTTTGTTTAAACATTTCAAACGAACTGGCCAGTTTTCCGTCTGAAACTTGTCCAAAAAAAAGGGTTAAATAATAATATAAATCTTCTTTCTGAGTGAGATTCATGCTGTTGACAATAATCGCGCCAAAAATGACGCCCATTATAAACAAAATGATCACAAATAAATAAATGGTTGCTTGTTCTTTAATATGATTGGCAATGAACAAGGAAAATTTTTGCATATCCAATCCTCTCCTATTTTTTCTCACTACTAGATTGTATGAAAGAGAGGATAATGGATATTCATGTTTTTACTAGAAAAACAGAAGAGAGAAAAATCAGGCGCCTATGACTTTTCCGTACTTGCCACCGCCGCCTGATTGAACAGAAAGTTTGCCTTCTCTTGCGGAGATGATGAGCGCTGCTATTTTTTCCGGAATGACTTGAACGAGCTCCTCGTACGGTGCTTTATGCAAAATGTTCATCTCCGTGCCAAAATGATCTTTTAACTTTGCCAACGTTTTCGGTCCAACGCCGGGCAAAAATGCCAGCGGCACTTGATGAATGTAGGGCGGCCTCTCGTGAGCGCCGGCTTTTTGATCAGAAAGCTCCGCAATTCTGCGCTTAACTCCTTTCACGACTTTATGACTTCCGCATATTGGACACCTTTTATCTTCTGTTAAATGAATCATTTTTCCGCATGTTTCACAGTGAGTTTCATAATATTTTCCAAGCTTCGGATTTAGTCCATAATTGGCCGCAATGATCCTTCCTTCTACCGCCCGAATTGCCATCACCAATTCCTTGAATGTCGGCGCTTTTAATAACAATTTCTGGTATTCACGTCCTATTTTAGCAAGTGAATGGGCATCAGAATTTGTTAAAAAAGGAAAAACAGACAGCTCGCGAATGCCTGAAGCCATATTTGTGTCGCTGCTTAAGCCCAGTTCGACTGCGTCGATGAGATGGCAATCAAACACTTCTGTCAAGCTTCGGTTCACCCCTTTTCCGTAAAGGCTTTTAAAGGGGGTAAAAATGTGGGCTGGAATAAATAAGCCGCCTAATTGCACCACTTTAAGCTGGAGCTCTTTTCCTTCCGCATATACCCGCTGAGAGCTTAAATGGATATTTTTCAAACGGGGCTCCAACCAATGGGAAAATCCTTTCATTTCAGCAAGGGTCGGCATAAAACAAAGAACATGAATCGGCCCTTGACAGTTTTTATCATAAATTTCCAGCTCTGTTCCTATGATCAGCGTGGTGTTTTGATAACGGATCCCTCCATCAGCCAATTCCTCGTAAACACCACTTTTGATTCCATCTTCAAGCGTCTCGATTACTTCCGGGACATGGCAATCGATGATACCGATCATATCCATTCCTTTGCTTTCAGAAGCTTCTGCCAAAATATTTTCAAGTGTCAGTGACTTAGCTCCCGTAATTTTTACCGGTTTTCCCGTTTTCGTTCTCCCGATGTGAATATGCAGATCTGCAAAAAATTCATTCATTTTTCTCCCTCAATTGTTTTAATAGTAAATATTGCACCGCATAAACCGTTTTTGCATCATAAATTTCTTGATCCGCTATTAATTGTTGCGCTTCTTCAAGCGTTACTTCGATTACATCCACAAATTCATCTTCATCAAGGCTTGCTTTTTCTTCAAGCTGTCTTAATCCTTCCGCTAAATAAAGATGTATAATCTCATCGGCAAATCCCGGTGAAGTATAAAAAGACATGATAGGCGTTAATGAATCGCATTCAAGCCCGGTTTCTTCCTCCAATTCCCTTTTTGCAGTTGTTTCAGGGGCTTCTCCTTTTTCAAGTTTTCCTGCCGGAATTTCCACAAGATGGCGTTCCAGCGCTTTGCGAAATTGCCTTACCATAACGATTTTTCCTTCGTTTGTAATAGGAATGACTGCCACCGCACCAGGATGTTTGACAATTTCACGCTTCGCCTGTTTTCCGTCCGGCAATCGCACTTCATCCAAATATACATCAATTATTTTCCCCGAATAGATAGTTTTTCTCGCCACCGTTTCTTCATGGAAATTTTTCATATGTTCAACTCCTGTTCTAAATGGCATTGATTCTTCATACATTCTACCATAACCAAAAAAGGGGGTGGTTTTTTGTATATTGATAGGGAAAGAAAACGAGTAGTGTTGATCGGAAAACCATTCCAAATCATCGAATGTTTGCGCGAATATGCGAAACAATATAGAACCGTTTATGAGTGGCTCGATCATTGAGGTGAAACATTTGCTTTTTCAAAAAGTTTGTACTACCTTCAAACTTAGAGAAAGAAAAAAGAGGTGATCTTTTTGAAAAAGCGCAGAATAGGAAATTCCGATTTATTTGTAAGTGAAATCGGCCTCGGATGCATGTCGCTTGGCCGAGACGAAAAACACGCGCGCTCAATGATCGATCAAGCACTTGAATTAGGAATCAATTTTTTTGATACAGCTGACCTTTACGACCAAGGGCTGAACGAAGAATTTGTCGGGAGGGCGCTAAAATCCCGGCGCAACGATATTATTTTGGCGACAAAAGTGGGAAACCGCTTTGAAACCGGAAAAGAAGGCTGGTGGTGGGACCCCTCCAAAGCTTACATAAAAGAAGAAGTAAAAGAAAGCCTTCGCCGCCTTGGAACAGACTACATCGACTTATATCAGCTTCACGGTGGTACGATCGATGATCCGATTGACGAAACGATCGAAGCCTTTGAAGAATTAAAGCAAGAAGGAGTCATCCGCTACTACGGCATTTCTTCGATTCGGCCGAATGTCATAAAAGAATGGCTGAAACGCTCCAATATCGTTTCGATTATGATGCAATACAGCCTTCTTGACCGGCGGCCGGAAGAATGGTTTTCATTGATTCTAGAGCATAACATTTCCGTAATTGCCAGAGGTCCGTTGGCACAAGGGCTTCTAACAGAACGTCCGCTTGAAAATGCATCTGATCGCGTGAAAAACAGCGGGTATTTGGATTACTCGTTTGATGAATTAAAAGAAACGCTGCAAAATATTGATTCTGTCTGTCCCAATCATACGAGAACGGAAACAGCGATCCAGTATGTTCTCCATCACCCTGTTGTTGCTTCCTGCATTGCCGGTGCAAGCAAACACGAACAACTGGCTGAAAATGTCCAAGCCGCGAAGGCAAAAGCGCTTTCGGAAGAAGAGTTCGCTGCACTGAAGCGCATGACGAAGCCGTCCGTTTATACCATCCATCGTGATTAAAAAGCGGGGGATGCCCCGCTTTTCTCACTGGCTTTTATCTCATGCGGCTTATTTAAAATCTTCCCAATTCAAATCGCTTTCGGAAAGCAATTCAGCAAAGCTTTTCTGTTTTTCCCGCTCCTTTTCTTCCTTTTTTCTTCGCTCCCATTCCAATTGTTTTAACTTCTCTTTCTCTTCTTCAAGCTGCTTTTTCATCTCTGCAAGCTTTTTGACTTTGCTTTTTTCGATTTGATCCTTTAAGGTCCATGTTTTTTCCATCGTCATCCCTCTTCCTCCATGCAAATATTGACGGATCTAGAAAGAAAAGAACTGAAAAGAAGTTTTTTCAGCTTATATCTTTGGACAATTTCATTCCCCAGCAACGGAAAACTTTCGGATCTTATTTCACAACGCTCTTTTTTACAATATTATAATATGATGATGAAGACGTTGTAAAAATTTTAAAAAGCAAACAGAAAGGGATATTAGCGATTTCATTCAGAAAAAACAATGATCGGTGTAACAAAGATATCTAGTGGTCTAGACAACTAGATGAATAGAGTGATAAAATATAAGAGAAGACAAAAAAGGGGGATATAAAAATGTCAAGGCATAAACCTTTCCTAATCAAGCATGCAACCGTATATGCCGAAAACAGTACATATGAAGACGGTTTTATCGCAGTCTCCAACGGAAAAATCGAAGCAATCGGAAGCGCGGCTTCCATTTCCTCATCCCTTCGCCATAAGGATTATGATATTTTTGATGCACAAGGAAAATTCGCCGTCATCCCCGGAATGATTGATGTTCATATACATGGAGCGGGGGGAGCTGATACAATGGATGCCACGCCAGAAGCGCTGGAAACGATGAAGCAAGTTCTTCCAAGGGAAGGAACAACTAGTTTTTTGGCTACAACCATAACCCAAAGCGGAGAATCGATCGAAAAGGCGCTTCGAAATGCGGCTTCCTGTATTCGTCATCAAAGTGCAGAAAATGCTGAATTGCTTGGCATCCATTTAGAAGGCCCTTTCATATCTCCCAAAAGAGCAGGAGCGCAACCTTTACAATTTATTCAACATCCTGACGTTGAAACATTTAAAAAATGGCAACAGATTTCGGACAATACCATTAAACTTGTTACGTTGGCTCCAGAGGAGAAAAACGGATTAGAACTGATAAAATTTTTAAACAAATCAAACATTGTCGCCTCCATTGGACATTCAGATGCTACATTTGTCCAAGTAGATGAAGCCATCTCAGCGGGAGCCGCACATGTAACCCATCTATTTAACGGAATGAGAGGCATGCATCATCGGGAGCCTGGAACTGCCGGAGCAGCACTAACAAGAGACGAATTGTATGTTGAAATAATTGCAGACGGTATCCATGTCCACCCTGAGATGATAAAGCTGGCCTATAAATCGAAATCATGCAAAAAGATCATTCTCATTACGGATTCCATTCGGGCTAAATGGTTGAATCAAGGAACATCTGAACTCGGCGGCCAAACCGTCACCGTTAAAGACGGAAAAGCATTATTGCCAGACGGAACGCTTGCGGGAAGTATTTTAAAAATGAATACGGCCATTCAAAACTTTAAAAAATTCACCAATTGCTCTGTTGAAGAAATTATTCAAATGACATCCGTAAATCCGGCCAAACAGCTAAATATATTTGACCGAAAAGGAAGCCTGAAACCGGGAAAGGATGCTGATTTAGTAGTCGTTGATCAAACCCTTGATGTTCAGATGACTTATTGCAAAGGCAATCTTGCTTATCAAAAAGGAAAGGAGGACCGCAAGTGGAACTGATCAAGGTAAAGGATTATAATGAATTAAGCGAGGCCGCTTCCAAAATCATCATTAATAAAGTAAAATCTTCAAATAAAGTCACAATCGGTTTTGCAACCGGCGGAACGCCTTTAGGAACTTATAAAAAACTGATAGAAGATTATCGGCGAAATCATACTTCCTATCAACATGTCGTCTCTTTTAATCTTGATGAATATGTTGGACTAAGTCCATCAGATCCAAACAGTTACCATTTTTATATGCAAGAAAATCTTTTTCAACATATCGACATTTCGCCAACAAATATTCATATTCCTAACGGTGAATCGGAAAATTTGCAAAAAGAATGCGAAGATTATGAAAAACTGATTGATTCTTTTCATGGCATTGACCTGCAAATATTGGGGATTGGGCGCAATGGACATATCGGCTTTAATGAGCCTGGCACTTCCTTCCGTTCGATGACACATGTTGTGGAACTGGCTCCTTCGACACGTCAGGCAAACGCCCGCTTCTTTCGCAGCCTCGAAGAAGTACCGACCCATGCCGTGACAATGGGAATCGCAAGTATTTTAAAAAGCAAGGAAATTCTTTTGCTGGCTCACGGAGAAGAAAAAGCTGAAGCGATCGTTCAGCTTATAAACGGTTCCGTAACGGAAGATTTCCCTGCATCTGCCCTAAAACTGCACCCAAACGTAACCGTAATTGCGGATGCCAAAGCGTTGTCAAAGCTCACTGAGTATTCGTGATGGGAGTTAAAGTGATGATGATTAACAAAAATTCACCTTTGCCGATATACTATCAAATTGAAGAACATATAAAAGATTTAATTGACCGTAAGCAGTTGAAGCCCGGTGATTGTCTCCCTTCTGAACGGGAATTTGCCGAACAATATCAAGTCAGCAGAATGACGATTAGACAAGCGATCACGAACTTGGTCAACAGCGGGTACGTTTACCGCATTAAAGGAAAAGGAACCTTTGTTGCGGATCAAAATGTAATTGAACTGAAACTTCACGGAATAACAAGCTTTACTGAAAATATTCAAGCGCTTGGGATGACGCCAAGCAGCAAAATCATTGAATTTCGAAATAGCCTTGCGGACAAAAACGTTGCAACCAAGCTAAAAATAAATGAGAATGAATCCGTCTATGAAATACAGCGAATCCGTTTGGCCAACCAAATCCCGATGGCATTGGAAACGAGCTTTTTATCTACGAAGATCGTAAAAAACCTGTCAAAAGAAACAGCAGCCCATTCACTTTATGAATATATCCAAAAGACATTAGGACTATCGCTGAAATATTCGACTCAAACCATTGAAGCATCCGCAGCAAATAAAAAAGAAAGCGAACTATTGGGAATAAAAAAAGGCTCGCCGATCCTCTTAATGGAAAGAATTACATTCCTTTCCGATGATCAACCGATTGAATTCACTAAATCGATTTACCGCGGCGACCGTTATAAATTTGTTGTAAAAATCGATCAAGATTCTTAATGAAACCACTTTAAAAATGTCCTTCCTTTGATATATCGAACCTTGCAACATCCACGCCCCAATGGCCTTTGAATTGCTTCGAAGACAATGGGGCAGCTTTTTTAGGAAAGGCTCTGTTAAAGAATAATGTTAGTAATCTAACAATTTAATGGAACCTTTAAAAATACAAGGTTCTACTGATGAATGGTTTGTAAAACAGTGAATATCTTAATAACTTACATGCTAGACTTATTTCTGCCAAATTTTTTTAAACAACTTAGTATATGTTAATGCAAGTGCTGATTGCAAAATTAGGAATAATGATAAACAAAATGTTTGTACATTTTGGTCTAATACACTTAATATTGCAAAAATCAAACCGATTACGATAAAAAGACCACTTAAGAAAGGTGTTGCTTTCATTAATATTTCAAATTTTTTGTTCATTGGCTCTATTCCCCCTTTGTATTTTCCATTGTAAGTACGTTCTTAAAGATTGACAAGGTTTCATTAACAGTAAATAAACAACATACCACTATCATTTTCCTTATTATTGAATAATGGTCACTTTTCTTCACCCTGAATCTAAGAATGGAAACCAACTCAAATAACGGTTAAGGTATTTTGTTGTTGCCACACCATGAAATCGTTGCATCCTTCCTTTTAATCGGCTGTGATAGTTATTGGCATTTTGAATATGATCCAATCCTTTTACTCTTTCTGTTCTAGGAAAAATTTTTTTCAATGATCGCTTTCATGATGGCGTCCTTATACTCCTTTCCCGTCTTTTTCCAAATCCAGATTTGTTTTCAGCTTCTCATTTTGCGGACAGGCCCATAAGAGCAATATAGACAGCGCCGCTAGAAAAGCAGACATTTGATACATGTGGGGGATTTGTATATCATTCAAAGCCATCCCAGCGAGGATATTGCCGACTACACCTCCTAAACCAAAAGAAATAGCCCAATACAACGTCTGGCCCGTAGCCCGGTATCGCTTCGGCGTCATATCATCGACATATGCGACCGACACAAAATTTTGGAGAGCGAACGATAAGCTAAGAAGAATTTGCGACCAAATTAAAATTGGCAGATTATCACTAAATCCCAAAACGAGCCACCGTACAGAATAAATAGCCGCAGCTATTGTCAGTAACATAGGATAGCTGAAACGGCTCATCAAACGTGTCGACATTGCAAAAAAAGGAATTTCCAAAATGGATTTTATTAATAATGCGATCCCTATTAGAGTGACGTTTGCACCTAACGTTTCCAAGTAAATGGAATAGAAAGAATTATTAGCGTGAACGGTCAATTGCAAAATGAAATGAAATGCTAAAAAAGCTATAAAAACAGGTTTTTTTAGCAAACCGACTGCTTCTTTTAATTGAAAATGTTTTTTTCCGCCTTTCTTCACAGGCAACATTATGGCGATGATGAACGAACAGAATAATAACCCGCTATGCAAACCAAACATTAAGGCCAATCCAAAGAAGTCCAAAATCCTTCCGATTGAAACAACACCAACGGCATACCCGAGCGATCCCCATAAACGAACTTTGCCAAAGTCATTGCGATCTTGCAAAAGGCTTAAAGCCGTACTGTCCGCAATCGGAGAGACAGCGCTTTGGAAGAACGAATAAAGAATAGTAAGAATCAATAAGTGTTGAAAATCCATTGAAAAAGGAAAAAAGGCAACCGTTGCTGCGGATCCGACAAGGGTTAGAAATAAAGTGAATTTTGGTCTTTCCCAGTAATCGGTTAATATTCCCCAAAGGGGCTGTGTGCAAATCATTACGAAGGGCCCAACTGCAAATAAAATTCCTATTTCCCCTTTTGATAAACCGAAATTGGCATAATACAGATTTAAAAATTGCATGGATCCGATGCCTAAATAAAAACAAAAGTAAAAGGCTTTTAATAAATGGCTTTCCATCGCAGATCCCTTTCATGACTGTATTTGATTGGCTTTGTTTGCAAAATAATAGGCCATATCACATGGCCTATATGTCGAATTTCGCAAAAATACTAATACTTTTTATACCCCATGTTCCAGTTCAAAAAACAATTTCGGTCCCTTTTTCGCTTGATTCATAAACTGCATTTAAAATTTTCATCATTTCAACACCATCTTCAACAGGGCTTATTGTTTCTTTCTCACCAAAACAGCTAAGGATGAAATGATCAATTTCATTTTGAAACCCTTCGACAAAGTCAAATGTTAAATGATCCACTTGCGGTATGGCATTTAAAATTGTGTTATGTTTTTCCGTGACGAAAAACAGCTCCGGCTCTACTTCAACTCCTCCCTTTTCCCCATAAAGTTTGACTGAAATTTCATCCTTCTTGGCATGAAGCGTAAAGCTGACATCCACCATCAAAGAAGCGCCGTTTTCAAAACGAATCATCGCATTGGCCAAATCTTCGACTGAATTATAATCCGGATCATAATCAGAAGCCTTATAAAACGAAAGATGCCGTATATGAGAACGGTTTCCAAGCTTTGAGTATGTGTTGCCGCTCACAGACTTAACTTTCGGTTTCCCCATCAAATACCAGCACAAATCAATGACATGCACGCCTAAGTCAATTAATGGCCCTCCGCCAGACCGTTTTTTATCGGCAAACCATCCGCCGGGATTTCCGAGCCTCCTCAAACAGGATGCTTTAGCATAATATATTTCGCCAAGTTCTCCCGCATCTATAAATTTTTTTAATATGTTCGTATTAGAGGCGTATCTTCTGACAAAACCTACTTGAAGCACCTTTCCCGAACAATCGGCGGCTTCTTTAATTTTCACCGCCTCCTCTACCGTTTTACACAAAGGTTTTTCTACCAGCACATGTTTTCCCGCATTAAGTGCAGCAACGGCAATTTCCGCATGAGAATTGTTCCAAGTGCAAATACTGACAGCATCTAATTTTTCATCCGCAAGCATTGCTCGATAATCTGTAAATACTTTTTGCACCTGATATTTTTCTGCTTTCTCCCTCGCTCTTTCCTTATTCAGATCACAAATGGCATATAGGGAAGCCCGCGCATTTTTAACATATGATTGTAAATGCATATCGGAGATAGAACCGGCACCTATTACACCAACATTTAACTTTTCCATTTTTTCACTCGTGTCCTTTCTATTAAACTTCTTTCCAAATTCTTCTCACATTTTCTAGGCTTATTTTCGTTCCGGTTTTACAGTCTTCCATCCCTTCAAATTCTATGGAAAGATAGCCGTCATACCCAGAATATTTGATTATTCTGATTACTTCAGCGATTTCTATATCTCCATGCCCGATAATGGAACCTCTCAAATAATTTCCGCCGCTCGTTTGAAACCATCCAGCACCCGGATTTTTGTAGGATGGCCGGTAATAAAAATCTTTTATATGGATCATGGAAGCAATGGTAATATTTTTTTTCAGTGCAGAAATTGGATTTTCATCAACGCATAAAAAGTTCCCTGTATCTAAAGTTGTCTTAAAATTTGGCCGGTTTACATGATGAACTAATGTTTGGATGCGGTCGCTTGCTTGAACATAATAGCCATGATTTTCAACACTCGTCGTAATTCCATAAGTCGCAGCGTAATCGGCAATTCTTTGACACGCCTCCACCATCTTCGGCAAATCGTTTTCAAATTGTTGAATCGTAGCTTCAGCAGCAGGTCTCCATGCCACATCATGGCGCATAAGTTTCACGCCTAATTGATTGGCAATATCCACTTGTTTTTTTACTTTCTCAATTTCCTCCTCAAATTGTTGTTCATTTTCTGTAATAAAATTGGCTGCTATTGCATAATTCGATATTTCGATTCCTACCTGCTCGGCTTTTTTCACAATCTCCTCAATTAATTCCGGATCATCTTCCAGACTGTATCCTATCGGAACAATCTCGACATGCTCTCCGCCTTGCTCTGCAATCCATTCAATCACCCCGATAATATCCATTTCACCGGACTTAAGCGATGGATATAAACTATATGAGCTTATTCCGAGTTTCATATTTATTCCTCCAGTTCTTGTTTCAGATAGATGATTTGGCGAGAATACATCTCCCCAAATGATTATTTTTATTGGTTGGCTGACCACTTTTCAGCACGAGCCTGCAATTGATCCAAAAAGGTTTGAATATCCGGCGCTTTCCCATTATGCGCTTTGCTGATAAAACCATTTATAGCTGGCACCATTTCACTTCCAAAAAACGGATTAGCTTCATCCATTAAAGTAGACTTTGATACTTCTGCAATTTTCATTGCTGTCTTCATATATTGATCATCTTCCGATACAAAATCAGCATTTGCTAATGTAGGTGTAAACTTATAGTTTTCATAATTAAATTTCTGTGCTTCGTATCCGGTTAAAAATTTTAGTACTTCCCACGAGGCTTCTACATTTTTTGCCTCTTTTGCCATTACAAATGGATCTACAGCTACCCAACCTTCACCATTAGGCCCAAGATTAAGTACAGACACATATCTATCTAATAAACTTTTATCTCCCGAAGCTTCTACTTCCCCCATCGTACTAGCTCCATTACCGTCAAGTTGAATAGCAATATTATTTCCATCCAATCCAAAGTTTTCTGCTCCTTGACTGTTTAAAAATCCCGGAGGCGCATATTGAGCCGCTTCTTTCAGCCATTCAAAAACTTTAACCATTTCTGGAGAATTTAAGTTCCATTTAATATTCTTTAAATCATCTAATGTTCCTTCTCCACCTGTTGCACCAAAAGCATGCGTCAGCGCAACAAAAGTTGAAGCATTAAGAGATTTTCCGTCGAACCATAATCCGTATGTTTTTTTACCGGTTTTAGGGTTTTTGCCGGTCATTTGTTTTGCTTTTTCTAAAATTTCTTGTGGAGTTGGTTTTTCAGAAAGGTACTCGACCCCAAAATCATCAAATATTTTTTTATCATATATTGTTACACGTCGACCCAAAACTGCTGGGATACCGAAGTGAACAGTTTTATCAAATGATTTCGTACTATATGAGTTTTCCCAAATACCTTTAAGATAAATGTCTTTATTAAAAGAACTGTCATTCTCAATCAAATCATCTAATCCTCTTAATAAACCTTGTTGATACCATTGAGAAGCAAAAGCACCGCCAGTATAAAGAACATCAACATCCCCGGATTTTAACATTGCTGTTTGTTTTGCTTGGGCATTTTCCCATGGAATTTGATACAATTCTACTTTTATATTAGGATATCTTGGATAAAACTCTTCTTCTAAAAATGTTTTCATTCCCTTGTTTTTTGCTCCAGTAATTGGATCAACCCCATCTTCGAGTTGCCATCCTGCTAAAGCAACGCGAACTGTTCCTTTTATTTCCGAAACGACTTCAACTTTCTTTTCACTTTTTGCATTACTAGTCTCTTCTGATGAGCATGCAACAAGCAACAAGATCATTAGGAAACTAAACATCGTGAACCATATCTTTTTCATAATTTTCCCCCTTCATATTATTTTTCTAATCACCATGGTTTTAGAAACTTTCTATTGTTTTATTCCTGATAAGGCGATGCTTTCGACAACATAACGTTGCAGGAATAAATAAATAATTATTACTGGTAACAAACTAACTGTAGTAGCTGCCATGATTACTGATGGTAAGGGCAATTCTTTATTATAAGAAAACATCGCCAAACCGAGTTGAATTGTAAATTTTCCCGGAGTTTTTAAAGCCAATAATGGCCACAAAAGATCATTCCAAACAGCTAAAAACTGCAAAATAACTAAAGTTGCTAGAATTGGAAGACATAACGGCATATAAATTTTTAAAAAAACCTTAAGTTCACTAGCACCATCCAATATTCCTGCTTCTCTCAAAGTACTTGGCATTTGATCAATAAAGGATTTTGCCAAAAAAGTACCAAATGCATAGTTTAAAGCTGGTAAATAAAACGCCCAATAAGTGTTTAGCAAATTTAAATTGTCAAAT
Organism: Aeribacillus sp. JST-2; assembly: GCF_056032925.1. Lineage (NCBI taxonomy): Bacteria > Bacillati > Bacillota > Bacilli > Caryophanales > Bacillaceae > Aeribacillus > Aeribacillus sp. JST-2. The sequence goes on along the minus strand of NZ_JBVVUU010000011.1, from coordinate 4,037 downwards.
AATAAATATTGTGGAATCATAGTCATTTCAAATGGAATCATCATTGTACTAAGTGCGAGTACTAGAACAATGTGCGAGCCCTTAAATTTCAGCTTTGAAATTGCATATCCAGACAACAATGCTGACGTCAAACTAACGAAAATAACACCAAGCGAGACAATAATGGAATTGAAAATGTATTTAAACATTGGTATATTAGTAAATGCGAGTTCGTATGTCCTTATTGAAGGTTCTTTGGGCCAAAATCGCGGAGGATAAGGAATAGATAACCTTGCCCCCCAATCGAAACTTGTCAATAACATCCAAATAAAAGGGATGATCATCACTAACGACCCAATAAATAGCACTATTACTAAGATTATAGTGCTAAGTGCCTTCCTTCTTTTTGAATTCAAATATTCTCCCTCCCTCTATAAACTTTAATTTTCTTCAGAATTCTCACGTTTTCTTTAAATTTCACTAACTTCCAATAGCTTCTTCACCTCATGTTAGTGGATATTAATTGAATATATTCAATATATTTACATGGTAGAGTCCGTCCTATCGAATAGATTTACAATATCTGTAATATCCTGTATGACTGTGCTAGAAGTCTCCACACTTCTCATGGTCGCTCTTTTATCAAACCTCAAATTTCTTCATTACAGGAATGCTCCTATTCCAAGCTACTTTTTTTATTAAAGTATAATAGCAATAATGTTAATACTAATATAATAGTAAACAGTATATAAGACGCCGCTGTAGCTATTCCCATTTGGGAGGAGAGGAATGCATTACGATAAATATAAAGAACTGCAGTCATCAATGTTCCTGCTGGATTGCCAGCAGTACCTCCAATCAACCACACATCTGTAAATCGTTTCATTGCATTAATAGTACTAATTATTACCATAAACATTATTGTTGGTTTTAAATAAGGTACTGTGATATATACCCATTTTTTTAACCAGTTGGCGCCATCGACTTCTGCAGCTTCATATAAATCTCTTGGAACACTTGTTAATGCAGCGAAGAAAATGATCGTATTGTATCCCAACATTCCCCAAAGAGTCATTAGCACAATGCTAAACCTAGAAAATTTAGGATCTGTGAACCAACCGATTGGTTCAATTCCAATTGCACCTAGCAGATAATTTAATAAACCTGCCTCTCCTGGGTCGAAGAGGAACTTAAATAAAATACTTGCAGCAACCAAAGACACTACGTTAGGTAAAAAATATACTCCTTTAAAAAAATTTTGTATCTTCATTGAAGGAATATTATAAATTAAACTTGCTAGTATAAAAGAGATTGCAACACCAAGTACAACAGATAAAATCCCCATATAAAAGGTATTGTATAAAGATTCCCAAAAATTTGTATCTGTCAATACGTATCTATAGTTTTGTAACCCTATCCACTCTCCCTCATACGAACTAGCTGATTTTTTAAAACTCAATATTAGCGCTCCAACCATTGGATATATTGCAAAACCAAAAATTCCAATTAGCAAAGGTGCTGTAAATAAATACCCTGTTATATCACGACTAGTGAGCTTTAATTTTTTTTCTTTTTTCCATGCAATTTTTTTTGAAATGTCATCTGTGATTTGTATTTTTGCTGACATTTTTTCACCTCCCTCTAGATACCTCTATATTCCCCTGTAAACTTAAATTCCCTTTAATTTCCAATGGTTTTTCTATTTATATTTTCCATTTTTAACAAAATTTGTATTACTAAAATTTGCAACCTGTATTAGATCGCTAACATTTCCAAACACACAATAGACCACAATCTATTCTTTTGTCTTCCTTATATACTGGGTTGAAATCGGTATGCTCACTTTCGGAGACAATATCCGCTAGTGCAAAAAAACTCCAGCTCTCTTAAAAATGATTCACAATTCTCTTCAACTAATCAATTTCCACTCTGTTGATCATCACCGGTTTTTTCAGTTCATTGGATTGATAGGCTGCTTTTACGACTTCAAGTGTTCGCAGTCCATCTACACCCGTAATAAATGGCGGTCTTTTTTCTTTCACACATTCCAGAAAATCGTTGATTAATTCCTCATCCATATCATTTGCCCAAGGCAAATGGGAAATTTTCATGTCTTTATCGTTGTAGTAGACTGTGTGCTGTTTAAAGGCATCTACCGTCAAAGTTCCTTTCGTGCCAATGATTGTCATTGTCACATCCCCCCATGTAGGAAAAGTCTTAGGGCGTGACCAACTTGGATCGATTGTCGCTTTTACGCCTGATTCAAGTTCGAGCAGAACAATGCCGCAATCTTCAACCGCAATATCATAAAAGCGGGTATCCAATTCTGCATAAACAGTTTTGACTTCATCTTGTAACATCCAGCGGATTAAATCCATAACATGAACGATATGGTCTGTGGCCGCACCGCCTCCCGACAATCGTTCATCTATAAACCAGCCGCCGGGCATTTGTCCATGGTTTGTTCCATTAATGGCAATGACATCGCCAATAGCTCCAGAATCGATTAAGTCCTTCACCTTTCTAATAGAAGGCGCAAAACGGACGGGATAAGCTATTTGCAGGATCACGCCTTCTTTTTGACACGTCTGGATCATTTCCAATGCATCTTCTACACTGGTGGCAATTGGTTTTTCGCATAAAATGTGTTTTTTGGCCTTAGCTGCGGCTATGACATGGTTTTTATGGTTTGAATTTTCTGAACATATAATGACTGCTTGTAGATCTAGTTTCAGGAAAGATTCAAGGGTCGAATAAAATGAACAGTGGAATTTTTCCGCCATCTCGTTTCCGCGATCTTGATCATCATCCCATATGGCAATTAATTCTGCTTCAGGATGGTTAATTAAATGGTTCGCATAGCTTTGTGCATGCATATGGGCAAAACTAATGATTCCTACTTTCATTTAGGACATCCTCTCTTCAGAAATTGTCACCGGCAGGCCTGTCTGAGCCGATTTTATAGCTGCAAGCGCAATTTCAACGCTTTTGAACGCATCCTCCACAGTAACCAAAGGTTCCTCATTTTCTTTCAAACAATGAATAAAATGTTCCAACTGCAGCTGAAGCGGGGACTTTAATAAAATTTGCTCAGGAACAGCCACTCCCGTTTGACTGGAAGCTTTTGTATTCATGGCAACGTTTATTGGATTGCTTGTTCGGCTGTTGTATGCAAGCATGCCGTCCTTACCTGAAACTTCAAATGACATTTCAAATTCATTTATAGCCCATGCTACATCTACCAATCCAATCACACCATTTTTAAATCTTAAAGATACTAGCGCACAGTCGATCTTTTCTCCATTTTCTGATGTGCGCGTATTTCTTAACGCCATCACTCTTTCCACTTCACCGAACGTCCATCGCAGCCAATCAAAATCGTGGATGCCAAGATCAAGAATGACGCCGCCGCTTTTCTCTTCATTTTCATACCACCGATCTTTTCCTTGCGGATACGGACCGCGCCTTGCAAGACGAACGACCCCCACTTTTCCAACGAATTCTTCCAAAATTTTCTCCCTTGCATCTTGATACTCAGGAAAAAATCTCAGTACGTGCCCCGCGAAAAGCTTAACATCATTTTCATCGCAAATGTTTTTCATCCTCTCGATTTCTTCCAGGCGAAGCCCTAACGGTTTTTCGCAAATAATGTGTTTTCCTGCCTTTGCAGCCTTTGCCACATATTCATAATGAAGATGTGTTGGGAGACAAATATCAATCAAATCAACATCTACTGAATCAACAAGCTCTTCTATACTGCGGAATTTCTTAGCATGGTAAATATTTTCCAGACGCGTCAATGTTTCATCATTCCTGCCCACTATTCCCGATATCGTGACATCGCAAATCTTGGACAACGCTTCAAGGTGCAGCTGTCCCATCGTTCCGGTTCCTGCCACGGCAACTTTCATCATCGTACACTCCTCGTATACTAAGTTTCAGAAAGTTTTTTTATCGAATTTCCAGTCCGATACGCTCCTTGACAATCGCATATCTTGGGTGGTTGCCTTTGTGGGAGGGGCGCGCCCCTCCCACAAAGGGTTGAGCGTACCGGGGTT
>NZ_JBVVUU010000010.1:0-113627 GCF_056032925.1 Aeribacillus sp. JST-2 | reverse complement strand
CAAATGAATAAATGGTTGGCCACTATACCTAATTATATCAAGCAATGCTTAAATATTTCTGTGTGCGAAAGTTGAGTTTATAATTAAAAAAAATAAATGTTTTGATAACAGGGGGAAGGAAAATGAAGTTTCAACGCAGCGACCGCATTGTCTTTATTGGGGATAGCATCACGGAATGGGGGAGATGGGAAGATCCGGAAGGAATCGGAACCGGATATGTCCGGCTGATTCATGATTATCTTGTCAGCTGTGATCCAAAAAATTTCCCTGAAGTGGTCAACCGGGGTGTCGGCGGAGACCGAATTACTGATTTGCTCTCGAGATGGGAAGAGGATGTCATTCAGCAAAATCCTGATTATGTTTCAGTATCGATTGGGATTAATGATGTTTGGCGGCAGTTCGATCATCCAGAAATGGAACAAGTGTACCCTGAACAGTTTGCGGAAATTTACGAACAATTGCTGACGCGAACAATTAAAAAAACTGGTGCCAAGTTGATCTTAATGGAGCCGACCATTATTGGAGAGGACATTCGATCAAAAAGCAACCAAAAGTTGGTTTCTTATGTTGAAATTGTTGGCAAAATGGCCGAGAGGTTTCAAGCTGTTCTCGTTCCAACGCACAGTAAGTTTATCTCTTTTTTAAAAGCAAATACAGGGAAAAAGGTAACAACGGATGGGGTGCATATGAATTCTTTAGGGAATATGCTGATGGCGCATACGTGGATCAAAGCGGTTGAATCAGCTGATCAATAAACGGTGCCGGATGATGATCCCATTTCTTGAACAAAAGGAGTTTCTTATACTATATAAAATGCTTAAAACGTTAATTTCTTCTATATAGTTTTGTAGCAAACCTTGAAAAGGTCTTCCAAAAATTGAAAGATTTTTATGCACTCCGCTTGCGGATCAAATTCCTGTTTCGTGCTGACCGACAACGAAAGCAATGTTTTGACGCGGTTTCATCCAGCAGTGCAAAGAATCATCAGGAGCAAATGAAGTGTCCATTTTGGGCGCTTTTTTTCTTTACGAATAAGAAGAAATATTGTATTGTTAGTATATATATAAAATATTATCATAACAAAAATAACAAATTTGAGGTGAGATGATGGAAAAAATTTGTTTAAACGGCAGTTGGCAAATGAAAGAACAATCCGGCCAAGAATGGATAAATGCCACTGTTCCGGGATCAGTGATGAACGATTTGCTTGCAAACGGCTTCATTGAGGATCCTTTTTATCGGGACAACGAGGATCAAGCTTATGACATTTCATCCAAAAACTATCAATATATGCGGCAATTTGAGTTGCATGATGCCATTTTCAAATGTGATAAAGTAGCGCTCGTTTGCGAAGGAATCGATACGATCTCAGAAATCTATATCAACGATCAGTTGATTGGCAAAACAAACAATATGCACAGCAGGTACGAATTTGACGTGAAACCATTTTTGAAAGCGGGTACAAATAAGATATCGGTTACGCTTTTTTCGCCCATTCACTATATTCAAGAAAAGCAGGCAAAAGAACCGCTTTGGGGAGTGGCGGATGCGATTGAAGGCTATCCGCATATCCGCAAAGCCCACTATATGTTCGGTTGGGACTGGGGGCCGAAAATACCGGATCTCGGAATTTGGCGGAGCATTTATATAAAAGGCTGGAACGTTGCTCGAATAGATGATGTGTATGTGTCGCAGAAACATGAAAACGGGGAAGTCGATCTCGATGTCTGCGTCCGGATCGAAAAATGGCAAGAGACTGAACTGTCAGTTGAGGTTTCCATTACAAATCCTAATGGCGAGGTGGTGACAAAGGAAAAGGCATTTGCAGGAGAAGAAGAGCATATTGCGTTTCATATAGAAAATCCACAGCTTTGGTGGCCGAACGGGTATGGGGATCAACCGCTTTATAAGGTAAATGTATCGATTTTATATGATGGCAATAAAATCGATCAAAAAACGTTTTCCATAGGGCTTCGCTCGATTACCGTCCGGCATGAGCCAGATGAATGGGGGAAATCATTTGAATTTGTTGTCAACGGCATCTCGATCTTCGCCATGGGCGCCAACTATATACCTGAAGACAATCTTATCACGCGAAATACACCGAAAAAAACGGAGCGCTTGATCAAAGATTGTATTGAAGCCAACTTCAACATGATCCGTGTTTGGGGAGGAGGCTATTATCCGGATGACTACTTCTACGATTTGTGCGACCGTTATGGATTAATTGTCTGGCAAGATTTTATGTTTGCCTGCAGTGTTTATCAATTGACGGATGAATTTAAAGAATCTGTTAAAAAGGAAGCGATCGACAATACCAAACGCATTCGCCATCATGCATGTTTAGGTATTTGGTGCGGTAATAATGAAATTGAAGAAGCATGGGCTAACTGGGGATTGCCCAATAAACCGAAATTGAAAACCGATTACATTAAACTGTTTGAAGTGATATTGGCTGAGATTGTGAAAGAATTGGATCCGCAAACATTTTATTGGCCGTCCTCTCCATCATCAGGCGGGGGGTTTGACGAGCCCAATAATGAAAAGGCCGGAGATGTTCATTATTGGCAAGTATGGCATGGGCTTAAGCCGTTTACCGAATATCGCAAATTTCAATTTCGCTTTTGTTCCGAATTTGGATTTCAGTCGTTCCCATCTGTAAAAACAGTTAAAACGTTCACCTTGCCGGAAGATCGCAACATTTTCTCGTATGTTATGGAAAAACATCAAAAAAATGGAGCGGCAAACGGAAAAATTTTGTTTTATTTATCCGAAAACTTTTTATATCCGAAAGATTTCTCATCTTTAATATACGCCTCCCAGTTATTGCAAGCGGAAGCGATCAAATACGGTGTTGAACATTGGCGAAGAAACCGCGGACGTTCTATGGGATCTTTGTACTGGCAATTAAACGACTGCTGGCCTGTTGCTTCGTGGTCAAGCATTGACAACTGCGGACGATGGAAAGCGCTTCATTATTTTGCCAAAAAATTTTACGCTCCTGTCTTACTTTCGGTTTGCGAGGAAGGGACGGCTGCTGACATCTTTGTAACGAACGATACACTTAAACGAGTCGTCGGCCGCATCGAGTGGAAGCTTCGGACAAACACTTCAGTAGTGCTGCGACAAGGAACGGTTGATTGCGAAGTGGATCCATTATCTGCGAAAAAATGTGAGGCCTTATCCTTTGCTGACATTTTAACAGCAGACAAAATGAGGGAAACTTATTTGGAGTGCACGCTTTGGATCGATGGGGAAAAACATTCTTCCACAACCATCCTTTTTACCAAGCCGAAGCATTTCCGCTTTGTGAATCCAAATCTCAAATGGCGTGTCCGTGAGGAACAAGACCAATATGTGATTGAGATAGAAGCAGAAAACGGCTTTGCCAAATATGTTGAATTGGATTTAAAAGAGGCGGACTGCAAGTTCAGTGACAACTATTTTGATCTTTCGAAAGGGGAAGCCCGTTCCATTATTGTTTTCAAATCAAGTTTAAGCGAAAATATAAATATCGATCAATTTGCAGAACAGTTAAGTGTTCGCAGTATATATGACATCGCTTAAATTTGGAGGCGCTTATGGCGAAAAGAGTAACGATGCAGCAAATTGCAGACTATTTAGGTGTATCGAAATATGTTGTCTCGAAAGCTTTGTCAGGAAAACCGGGAGTCAATGCTGAAACTCGTAAGCGGGTCATTGAGGCTGCTTCCCAGCTCGGCTATTTTGCCCAAAAAACGAACAAAGCCCCGTCCATTGAATTGCAGGATGTTGAAACGTCCGTTAAGAAAGGAGACAGGGAGATTGTTTTAGTATTGATGCCGAACGTCCGTTTCCAAACAAGACAATCCACTTATTGGGGCGCCATTGTAGACGGAATTGCGGACGCATTGGAAAAAACGAAGCTCGGCATGGTGCTGCTCACGGAAAACAATGTGGAAAGCCTTTCAAAAGTATTGAATCCGGAATATTTTCTCGGTGTCATTACGGTCGGTCTTGTGGAAGCTCCTCTTTTAGTTGAAATTCATAAAATGGGAATTCCGTTCGTTATGATTGATTACGAAGATCCGCTGTTTCCTTGCGACACGATTTTCAACAATAATTTTGACAGCAGTTTTCAATTAGCCAACCATTTAATTGGCCTTGGCCACCGAAACATTCAATTTGTCGGCGACATTCATTATTCAAGGAGCTTTTACGACCGATGGAGCGGTTTAAGAAGTTCGATGGAGGAAAACGACATTCAAACGGAATTTGATCCTGAGTTAATGGCTGTCAATTTTGTTGAGATAGAACAACAGTTTTCCGATTGGCTCCGCAGATGTCCGAGGCAAAACATGCCGACAGCTTTCTTCTGCGCCAATGATGTAATTGCTGTCAGTGTCATTACTGTTTTAGCGAGAAACGGAATTGGCGTGCCGGATGATGTTTCTGTGACAGGATTTGATAATAAGGAAATAACATACAACATGAAGCCGACGGTTACCACTGTGCATGTGGAAAAAGAAAATTTAGGCAAACGGGCGGTTGAAGTTTTATTGAGAAGAATGCGCGAAAAGGAAGCGCCTTTTGAAAAAATTTTAATATCAGGCTCATTGCTTTTAAGAGAATCAACAGCGCCGCCGAGAGAACCTAAGGTGCAAAACAAATAATTTATTGAATGACACTACCAGATCAGTGTTCGAACATAAAAACACAGCCTTTTCCTTATTTCCAAAGGGGAAGGCTGTGTTTTTTTATCGGTTGCCTGATTATTAAGTAATTTTTTAATTTAGCTGGCAAAGGCAATTATAAACCGTGCAAAGATTTGACTTAGTACCTTTCCTGAATTTGTTTAGTTATCGTATTGTTGCTAACACTAAAATATCAATTGACAAGAAAGCGCTATCAATATATAATTTCCTCATAAGGTTATCGTTAACTTAATATAATGAAGGGAGAAAGGTTAATGAAAAGAAGATTATATCTTAGTTTTTAAATAACAAGTGCTAATTTGTCGGAACATATGGAATATGTGGGGGAAAACAGAATATACAATGCTGCCTATTTAGTTGCTGGATTAGAAAGCGTTATCTTTTTTCGTAAAAGTATGTCTATTATTAACGCTGTTAATGTCTCTATTGAAGGAAGATACATGCAGCCCATTCAAATAAAAGAACAGACTTTCTGGGAAGGTGAGGGGGACGTGAGCAGAACGAGAACACATTTGTTTTATATGTTTATTTCTCCGTGGCTGCTTGGATTTTTTGCATTCACAGCGGGACCGATGATTTATTCTCTTTATATGTCTTTTACAGAATTTTCTGGTATTGGCAAAGCAAGCTGGGTTGGATGGGATAATTACAAAAAACTTTTTTTTGATGATCCACTTTTTTGGCAATCGCTATGGAACACAATTTATTATACGTTTATCAGTGTGCCGCTTACGTTAGTAGTTGGGTATTTATTAGCTGTTCTGTTAAACACAAAAGTAAAGTTTATGGGGCTGTACAGAACGATCTTTTATTTGCCTTCCATTGTTCCGGTAGTGGCAAGTTCTTTATTGTGGATTCTCATTTTTCAACCGGATTTTGGCATTGCTAACGCCATCTTGTCATTCTTTCATTTGCCGACATCTAATTGGCTTTTAAGTGAAACGATGGTCAAACCTGCACTCATTATTATGAGTATATGGGGAGCCGGCGGCGGCATGGTTATTTATCTGGCGGGATTGCAAAATGTTCCCCCTGCCTTGTATGAAGCCGCAGAACTTGATGGTGCAAGTAAATTAAGGAAATTTTGGCATATCACTATTCCGATGACATCGAATGTAATTTTTTTTAATTTAATCATGGGATTCATAGGAGCATTTCAAATATTTACACAAGCCTATGTTGTGAGCGACGGAAATGGAGGGCCAAACTATAAATCGTTATTCTATGTTTTCTATTTATATCAAGAAGCATTCCAAAATTTCGAAATGGGGTATGCCTCTGCTTTAGCTTGGATTTTGTTTATTATTATTCTGGTGTTTACTTTCATTTTATTTAGAGTGTTTGGCCAAAAAGTATATTACGAATTTGACGAATAAAAGCGCAAAGGAGGGCTGATGGAAATGCAGCTGGCGGAAGCGAAACAGGTCGTTCAACCCCAAAAGCTCCGAAGTTTAAAGAGGGGAAGGATGATTGAAAGAATTGTTATTTACATACTGTTAATATCCTTGTCCATCGTTTTTATCTTCCCCTTTTTGTGGTTAATGAGTACATCTCTTAAACCTGAAAATGAAGCAATGGTTTTCCCGCCGTCATTATTGCCTAAAGTTTGGGATTGGGAGAATTATAAAGAAGTTTTTGAAATCGTCCCTTTTGCAAAATATTATATGAATTCACTAATTGTCACCATAATGGGAGTGTTGGGAACCGTTCTTTCCTCGACGATCGTTGCTTACGGATTTGCGCGCATTAAAGGAAAGGGACAAAATTTTTGGTTTGCTATTTTACTAGCGACAATGATGTTGCCTCCGCAGGTAACGATGATACCTGTTTACATTATTTTTTCAAAATTAGGATGGGTCAATACGTTTATGCCACTCATAGTTCCTGCGTTTTTTGGCAATGCGTATTATATCTTTTTATTGCGCCAATTTTTTAAAACAATCCCGAAGGAACTAGAGGAATCAGCGTTTTTGGATGGATGCGGGCCGCTGGGAATTTTCTGGAGAATTGTCATCCCACTATCGATACCAGCTGTGATAACAGTAGCATTATTAAGTTTTATGGGGTTTTGGAATGACTTCTTAAACCCATTGATTTATTTGAACGATGAAGAAAAATTTACACTAGCTATAGGTATTTTGCAGTTTAAAGGGGCGCTCATTGTTTCATGGGGTCCAATGATGGCAGCAAGCGCACTCATTCTTTTGCCTATGATCTTGATCTTTTTCATTGGCCAAAAATACTTTGTCAAGGGAATCGCTACGACAGGTTTAAAAGGATGATATTGAAAAGCAATGGATAAAACGAGCATAGTAGGAGGAGTGCAAAGTGAAAAAGAAAGGAAATTATCTAAATATTTTGAGTATTTGTTTATTGATTGTTTTGGCTGCAATGTTAGGAGGATGCGCCGGCAATACAAGTTCTGGCGGGGGAAAAGGCAACGAAAAAAATATAACTTTAAGAATATTAATATGGAATAACAATCCTGAAGGAACAAAGCTAGAGCAAACCATTTTAAAGGAGTTTGAGAAAGAAAACCCCGGTGTAAAGGTCAAAACCGTTTATGCACCTTATGATAAATTTAATGAAAAGTTTTTAACGATGACATCAGGCGGGGATCAACCAGATTTAACATGGATTCAACCAAGTGCTTTCGGAGAATTTGTAGATAAAGGCGTTTTAGTAGATCTATCAGACAGAGTGAAGGCAGAGATTAATAAAGATGAGCTATTGCCAAACATCTTAGAACTTGGGCAAGTGGATGGAAAACAATATGCGTTAATTCGTGATGCTTCAGCTTTCCAAATTGGGTATAACAAAGATTTGTTTGATGAAGCAGGTGTGCCTTATCCAAAAGATGATTGGACATGGGAAGATTTTCTGGAAACAGCAGAAAAACTGACAAAAGTGGAAAAGGGAAAAACAGTGCAATTCGGTTTTGAGAACTTCTATACTCCTGAATTATTGACTACGAACGGCGGAGGATATGTCAGTGCGGATGGCAAAAAAGTAATGATTGACAGCCCTGAGTCTATTGAAGCGATTGAATTTGGCCGGGATCTTATTCATAAATATCACGTTCAACCAACATCAGCGCAATCGCAAGGATTATCTAATATGTTTTTATCCGGAAAAGCAGCTATGAAATTGATGGGGCCTTGGGATTGGGCAGATACAGCGAAAAATGCGAATTTTGAATGGGATGTTGTTCCATTGCCAGCAGGAAAAGCAGGAAATGTCGCCAACGCTGCTTATCTTCCAATTGGGATTGGCAAAGATACAAAACATCTAGAAGAAGCTTGGGAGCTGCTGAAGTTTTTAACTTACGGCAAAGGGCAAGATCTGCAGCTAAAAACCATTTCCGCAGTGTCTGTATTAAAACGCAACGCAGATAAAATCACGGAAATGAAAAATGCACCGGCGAACGCCAATTCATTAGCAAATACTTTAATGGAAGGCAAAACAGTGTTAAATGCCCCTTATATTCCGAAATACTCTGATATGCAAAATAAAATTCAAACCGTCATCGATAATATTAACTTGAAAAACGTTAAAGATGTTGAAGGGGAATTAAAGAAAATTGCAGAAAAAATACGAAAAGAATACAATCTGCAATAAAAAAATTGAAGGAGTCGATCATTGCTGCAGCAATGGAAAAATCCTCCTCAAAAAGGATGAGGGGGATGATGCCCGCTTATTTTTTTAGTGAAAAGGCAATTCTTGGAAGAAATCGATATACTCTGAAGTTTCGTTTCATCAACCAAATAGCATCAAAAGTATTGCTACAGCAAACGCTTCGGCATTGTTTTTGTCGACTATCGCAATCTTGAACCATCAAAAAGAACAGTTTTTATTGGTATAAAAAGTTGATAGAAAATCATTGGTTTGAATATTAATTGGAAGCAGGGCTTGAGGTTTTTTCAAGCCTATTTTTATTTGCTGTTCCAATGAAAAATAAAATCCTGTAAAATGACGAAAATAAGTAAAAAAGTACTAATATAATACAAAATTCGACAATATTTCGACATTTTTTTAAAAAAAATGCTATAATTATAGGACGATGAACACTTATATCGGATGGGAGTGTTAGCCTATGCCGCATTTTTTAAGAAAGAGGTTGATAGATGAGGGGAGAAAGAAGAGTTTTACAAGATTTTTTGTAGACGAGGAAAATAATGATTACTTATCATTAGATACATTTATCTCCATACTTGAGAATCATCCCAATGCATTTATCATTTTTGACCGCAAAGGGAGGACAGTCGGCTATAACCAGAAGGCTGCTGACTTTTTTGGCAACGTATTTGCCAAGGAACCGATGCCATTCTTTCAGCAGCTGTTTGATCACAAAATATTGAAAAAATCAACTTACTATTTTAAGGAAGCTTTGAAGGGAAGGCCCCAGCATTTCCATACAACCGCCATGGCCCATGACGGGACATATTTGGATATTCAAATTACTTTTGTTCCTGTAGTATTAAATGACCGAGTAAGTTGTGTGGCAGGGATATTTCGGAAAATGAACGAAACGGATAACATATTTGCCGCCATTCGGCAACTGAATAGCGATTTTTCTGAAATTCATGAGCATGTCAGCATTGGATTGGTTGAGTATGACATTGAGTACGATATTTTAACATGCTCTGATCAAGTATATGAAATGTTGGCGATTATGGATGAAGAAGAAAAACGAAACTTTACTTTTAGCAAATTGCTGAAATATGTTCATTATCACGATCGTTCTTTATTTCAAGAAGAATATAAAAAAATTATTCAGACGGGGCAAAGTTTTTCCATGACTTGGCGAATGGTCAGAGCGGATGGAGAGGAGAGGGTGGTCTTCGGACAAGGAATTCCCCAAGATTTTTTTAAATCAAAACCGACAAAAATTATCTGGTTTTTAGCGGATTTAACAGAAAAAATGCATTTGGAAAAACAAGTAGTGGAATTGAACGAGAAAATTGAACAAATTACGAAAAACTTAGATGTATGCTTATGGTCGGTGGATGTTCAAAACAATAAAGTGCTGTTTTGCTCGGATGTTGTGACGAAAATATATGGACGGGACAGTGAATTTTTCCGCAGCAATCCGGATTATTGGAAGTCCTGTATCCATCGGGATGATCTGGACAGCGTTCTCTCCAATCATGAGGTTTTATTAAAAGGAGAAATTCTTCAGCATGAATATCGCATCGTTCACCCTGACGGAAAAGTGATTTGGGTTTTAGACTACTCCTTTCCGAAGTTAAATGAGAAAGGGGAGCTCGTCAGCATCGAAAAAATGGTGGTTGACATTACAAAGGCAAAGGAAAATGAACTGAAGGTTGACCGCCAGAAACATTATGATGCACTGACAAATTTGCCGAACCAGCAATCCCTCATGAATGACCTCAGCAAATGGATTGAATCTTATGGGGAAAAAAGTGAAATCTTTGCGGTTTTTTGCATGGATTTGGATAATTTTAAGCGAATCAATAATTCTTTGGGGCGATTCGCGGGGGATGCCATTTTAAAGAAAATCGCAAATCGAATTGAAAAGATGGTCGAGGGCAAGGGGAATGTTTATAGATTGGTCGGCGACGAGTTTGTTTTTCTGTTGAACTTGGGCAATGACAAAGAATTGTATCATGAATTTGCACAAGAAATTTTAAACACGGTCGCTGTTCCAATTAATATAGAAGATCATGAATTATATATCACCGCAAGCATTGGCATTTGTTTTTTCCCGGCTGACGGCCAAGACCGCAAAACCTTGCTTTCCAATGCCGATATCGCCCTCTATAAAGCAAAGCAACTGGACAAAAACACCTATCAAGTTTATGTGCCGTCAATCGGCATCTCGGCTTTCAAACAGCTTTCGTTGGAGAAAGAGCTGAGGAAAGCGCTGAAAAATAATGAATTGTTTATTGAATATCAGCCCCGCGTTGATGCAAAATCTTTCCGTGTAGTGGGAGCGGAAGCGCTCGTTCGCTGGAAGCATCCTGATTGGGGAGTGGTCTCGCCTTATGAATTCATCCCGATTGCCGAAGAAGTCGAGTTGATTAACGAAATTGGCGATTGGATTATTGGGCAAGTTTGCCAGCAGCTGAAAAGCTGGATAGAAAAGAAGCTTAATGTGCAAGTGATTTCCATCAATATTTCACCGAAGAGATTTTTGAGAAAAGGCTTTTATGAAACGCTGCGAAATGCGGTGGCTGAGGCAAACATCCGGCCCTCTTTGCTTGAAATTGAAATAACAGAGCGGTCGCTCCTGCAATCGGAAGACCTTGTTCATAAACAATTGCAAAAAATAAAAGAGTTCGGGGTTCGGGTGGCGCTGGACGATTTCGGCAGCGGCTTTACTTCCTTGAATAACATAAAAAACTTCCCGATTGATACAGTAAAAATTGACAAATCATTTATCCAGCATTTAACATCGGAGCAAAACGATCAAGTGATAACGAAATCGATTATTGATATTGCCCACGGGTTAAATATGAAGGTTGTTGGAGAAGGGGTTGAAACGAAAGAACAATTGTCTCTTCTGCAAAAATACCAATGTGATGAAATTCAAGGTTATTTATTTAGCCGGCCTCTCTCAAACCTTGAAATGGAAGAAGTTTTTCGGAAACGTCAACTTGATCCGGTCGATGGAGTCCATAACTTTGATGGTCAAGGCGATCGGCGGGGATATTTCCGTATTCAGTTTCCTCAACCGTTATTGACAAACTTGACCATTGTCAAATTTAACCATAAACCGGTCAATGTCGGGAGAACGGAAGGGCTGTTAATCAATATCGGTCCGGGAGGCCTCTGTCTGATGAGCCATCTGCGCTTGCCGGTGCACGATGGAGTGGTTTACCAATTTGAAGTCAACATCATGCAAAAAACCGTTGTTTTATTGGGGATAATTGTATGGTCGAAAGAGGTTGAGGAGAATATTTTCCAATATGGAGTCAAATTCCATATTTCTGATACTGAGCGGGATCATTTAACATCTTTGCTCAATCATTTCAGTATTCAAATTAAGAGGAAAACGTATTTTGACGAAAAACATATGATCAATGAAGATCCTTCCCGTTACATTAAGAAAAAGTTTTTGTTAAAACGGAAGTATTGAAAACACTTGGGAAAAAGCAGCCGGATAGCAAACCCGAAAAAAATGGATCGCCAAAAAACACCTTTGCTGCCTGTTTTCCTAAACCTCAACAGGAGACAGGCAGTTTTTTAAAGCTTCAAATAAGACAAGAAGAACGTAAAACACATGATTTTTTCCAAAATCCTTTCGTTCCATCAAAAAATAAAATGTTGGATTTGTTTCAGAAATAGCTTTTGCATATAAGATATAGGATAGACTGATGTTGTTTCAGTCTATCCTATATTTTTTATAAAAAGTTATTGGATTTGTTGACATATTCTTCTTTTTAGGAATTCACCGCATTCATAATAAAGTTTCATATTTTTATATTTTTAAATAAAATTTTTATATTATTTTGCCTTTGAAACCGTTTTATAATCTTCCTAAATAATCAATTTTGTGTTATTTTTATCATTATTTTGTGAGGGGGATTATGATGAAAAAGCTATTTAGTTTAGTATTCATACTCATTTTTTCCTTAGTTTTTTCTGGTTGTTCCGGCGGTTCAAGCTCGGGAAGCAATAAAGAGAAGACAGGCGGAGAAGTTACCATTTGGGCTACAAACATTAATGTGCCTGTTTTGAAAAAGGCAGCGGAAGAATATAAAAAAGATCATCCGGATTTTCAATTAAATGTTGTTGAAATGGCTAATGATGATATACGTTCAAAAGTTATCACAGGACTCCAAGCTGGCGGTCAAGGGCTGCCTGATGCCGCATTGTTAGTGGATGATGGAATACAAGGTTATTTAGATAAATTTGAAGAATCTTTTGTCAACTTATCAGACAAAGGTTTTGATGATCATGCCAAAGATTTCCCGAAATATAAATTGGATAGTGTAACAAAAGATGGGAAAATTTACGCAATGCCTTTTGATGCGGGTCCTGTAGGGGTTTTTTATAGAAAGGATATTTTTGAAAAAGCAGGTGTTGACGGAACCAAAATTGAA
The DNA here is from genome assembly GCF_056032925.1 of Aeribacillus sp. JST-2. Taxonomy (NCBI): domain Bacteria; kingdom Bacillati; phylum Bacillota; class Bacilli; order Caryophanales; family Bacillaceae; genus Aeribacillus; species Aeribacillus sp. JST-2. The sequence goes on along the minus strand of NZ_JBVVUU010000010.1, from coordinate 100,867 downwards.
AATTGGGATGATTTTCTGGCGGCCGGTAAGAAAATTAAAGAAAAAACAGGCGCTGCCATGTTAAGCTATGACACGAATGATTCCACCGTTTATACCATTTTGTTAAGCCAGCAAGGATTAGGCTATTTTGATGAAAACGGAAATACAACGCTAGGATCTGCGGAAAGCATTAAAGTTTCAACTTTGCTGCAAGACTTGGCTAAAAATGATTTGCTCCTGGGAACTCCTGGCTGGAATGCTTGGGTTGCATCATTGTCTGAAGGGAAAACAGCCACAGCGATTGCTGGCGCTTGGTTGATTGGGACGCTTCAACAACAAATGCCGGATCTGGCTGGCAAATGGGATGTGATGATGCTGCCGGCATTTGAGAATGGCGGCAGCAGATATGCCAATCAAGGCGGTAGTTCCTTTGCAATATTCAGCCAAAGCAAGAATATTGACGAAACTTATAAATTCTTGGAGTACTTTACAACAAATTTTGAAATGCAAGAATTAGCGATGGAAGGCGGACTATTCCCGAGTTATCTACCAGTTTATGAGTCTGAATTATTTTCAAAACCTGTGCAATATTTTAATAATCAACCGGTATGGAAAGTATTTGCAGATGCAATGGACAAAATTCCGTCTGTCCAATACTCAGAAAACGATGCAGTAGCGCGTGATGAAGTGATTAAATCACAGGCGGAAGTAGTGAATGGCACAGATGTTAAAGATTCGCTAGAAAAAGCAAAAAATCGGGTTGAAAATCGGATTAAGTAATTTGTTGGATGGTTGATAAGAGGTTTTTTATAACCTCTTATGAACTATTCTTTATTTTTAGACTTTTGGGGGGATCATGACAATGGTTCGCAACAAACAAATACCATACATTTTTTTAGCCCCAGCATTATTATTGTTTGTTTGTTTTACAATATATCCAACTTTAGCTTCTTTTATTTTAAGTTTTCAAACACTGCAGGATGGGGAATACATTTTCGCAGGATTTAAAAACTATGTTCGTTTATTAAATGATACCGTATTTTTAAAAGCATTAATGAATACATTTATTATCTTGATTGTTCAAGTACCTATCATGCTTATACTTGCATTAATACTGGCAAACGCACTAAACAGCCAGCTGCTAAAATTCCGCGGTTTTTTTCGGGTTGGATTTTTTATGCCTGCTGTCACATCACTGGTGGCTTATTCCATTTTGTTTTCCATCATGTTGCAAGATTCAGGGATCATCAATCAATTTTTAAGTATATTTGGCATCGATAAAATTAAATGGCTATCTGACCCATTTTGGGCAAAAGTCTCCATTATTCTTGCCATGACTTGGCGATGGACAGGATATAATATGGTGATTTATTTAGCGGCGATGCAAAATATTCCTGAAGAAATTTATGAAGCAGCTTCCATTGATGGGGCAGGAAAGATCAGAAAGTTTTTCAATATTACGATACCCCAATTAAAACCCGTTATATTATTTACGGCCATTATTTCGACCATTTCAACTTTACAGTTGTTTGATGAGCCTTATAACTTAACCAAAGGTGGGCCGGCGGATGCAACAATGACTCTCGGTTTATATATTTATCTGAACGGTTTTGAATATTTTGATTTTGGTTATGCATCTGCCATTGCCTATGTTGTGGTGATAATGGTGGCAATATTGTCTTACCTTCAACTAAAGGTTACAGGAGATGAATAAACATGCAAATGACAAATCGTCATCCCAAGGGTCATTTGATGAATAAATTCATGTTATATATCCCTCTATTCATAATGTGGGTCGTATCAATATTTCCGTTTTACTGGATGTTCGTTGGTTCAACAAACCATACGAGCAAAATGTTCACAAACCCGCCCACTTTAGTTTTTGGGGATCAGTTATTAACAAATGTAAAGAATCTAAATGCTTCTATTGATATTGGAAGAGTTTTATTTAATTCACTGTTTGTCTCTTTAGTTTATGTTGTTTTAGCCCTTTTTGTTTGTACTTTGGCTGCTTATGCGCTTTCAAAGTTTCAATTTAAAGGCAGAAAGTTTATTTTTCTCATGTTCATGTTGTCGATGATGATTCCGTATCAGGCCACAATTATACCGCTGTTTCAGTTGTTATCAAATGCACATTTATTAAATACTTATTTTGCCTTAATTGCTCCGCAAATTTGTTATCCTTTTGCCATATTTTTGATGAGACAAAATTTTTTGTCATTTCCAACTTCGCTTATCGAAGCGGCAAGAATAGATGGAGCAGGAGAATTCCGCATTTTTTTCAAAATTGTTTTGCCATCCATGAAACCGGCATTAGCGGCAACGGCGATCTACTTATTTATGATGCAATGGAATAATTTTATGTGGCCGTTGATTGCCACAACATCTAGTGAAATGTATACATTTCCAGTTGCATTATCCAGTTTGATCGGCTTTTCCATTATCGATTATGGGCAAGTGATGGCAGGAATAACGATTGCAACGATTCCAATCATCATATTCTTCTTAGTGCTACAGAAACAATTCATTGCCGGGATGTTAGGAAGCGCAGTGAAGTAATGACAGTTTAAAACAAAAGTTGTTGGATGTCGAAAAAAAGAAACGAAGATCGTTTATAAGGAGAATGGTAAGATGGGAGAAAAAAATTTTAGGAAAGTAGAGGGTTTTTTGCATGGCGGGGATTATAACCCTGATCAATGGCTCCATACCCCGGAAATTATACAGGAAGATTATAGATTAATGAAACTGGCAAATTGCAATACGTTCTCACTGAGTATATTTGCCTGGAGCGCATTGGAGCCTGAGGAAGGGAAGTATCAATTTGAATGGCTCGATCAAATTATGGATGATCTTGCAAAACATGGAATGAATGTGATTTTGGCAACGCCCAGCGGGGCAAGGCCTGCATGGTTATCGCAAAAATATCCGGAAGTTCTTCGAGTCGAAAAAAATAGACAAAGGAATCTTCATGGGAAAAGACATAACCATTGCTTCACTTCGCCAATCTATCGTGAAAAAACGCAAAACATAAATCGAATGCTTGCCGAACGATACAAAAATCATCCCGCTCTGATTATGTGGCATGTTTCAAATGAATACAGCGGGGAATGCCATTGTGAACTCTGCCAAGAAGCATTTCGAAACTGGTTGAAGAAAAAATATGATCACGATCTGAATGCCTTGAATAAAGCATGGTGGACAAGTTTTTGGAGCCACACTTTTACAGATTGGTCGCAAATTGAATCGCCAGCTCCCCACGGAGAAGACAGCGTACACGGCCACAATTTGGACTGGAAACGATTTGTAACCGATCAAACCATTGATTTTTATTTGAATGAAATTAAACCTTTAAGGGAAATCACTCCCGATATTCCGATTACAACAAACTTTATGGGAAGCTATCCGCACATGGGGCCGTTTAAAGAATTAAATTACGATAAATTTGGAAAAGAAGTTGATATTGTTAGTTGGGATAGTTATCCTGCCTGGCACAATGATTATCAAACAACGTCTGATCTTGCCGCAGATGTTGCGTTTGTTCACGATATTTACCGATCTTTAAAAGATGGCCAGCCATTTTTAATTATGGAAAATACTCCAAGCATGGTCAATTGGCAGGATGTCAACAAACCGAAAAAGCCCGGGATGCATCAGTTATCATCTGTTCAATCGATCGCTCACGGTTCAGATTCTATTTTATATTTTCAATGGCGGAAAAGCAGGGGCTCTTTTGAGAAGTTTCATGGAGCTGTTGTTGACCACTGTGGGCATGAAAACACTCGTGTCTTCAGAGAAGTAGCTGGGGTCGGGCGAATATTAAATAAAATATCGGCTATTGCTGGTACAACGGTCAATCCCGAAGTGGCCGTCATTTATGATTGGGAAAATCAGTGGGCAATCGATGAGGCCCAATCCCTGAAAAAAAATGCAAAAAAATATGTTGAAACTTGTCAAAGTCATTATAAATCGTTTTGGAAAAAAGGCATCCCGGTTGATGTTATTTCGATGGATAAAGACTTTTCCAAGTATAAGATTGTAATTGCTCCAATGTTATATATGGTACGTCCGGGGGTTGCGGAGAGATTGGAAAAATTCGTCTCCGAAGGCGGCACTCTCGTCACGACTTATTGGAGTGGAGTGGTGGATGAAAATGATTTATGCTTTTTAGGGGGATTTCCGGGTCCTTTACGCAAACTATTAGGAATTTGGGTAGAAGAAATGGATGTTCTTTACGACTCCGAAAGGAATGAAGTTTACGATCTCAACCTAAATGGCCAGCAAATGTCGCATTCTTATCAAACGTACGATTTTTGTGAAGTGATTCATCCGGAAACTGCAGAAGTACTTGCAAAGTATAAATCCGATTACTACGAGGATATGCCTGCTCTAACAGTCAACCGTTTTGGAAAGGGAAAAGCTTATTATATAGCATCGAGAAATGAACAAAAGTTTCAGGATGATTTTTATAACCAATTAATCATGGAACAAAATGTCTCTCCTGTTTTGTCTGTTGATTTGCCGGACGGCATCAATGTCCAAAAAAGAACGGATGGAACAGATGAATATATTTTTATCATGAATTTTTCCGAAAAAACACAGAAACTCACTTTACCTGATGGTGAGAAATATTTCGATCTTTTAAGCGGGAACGATATTTCAGGGAAAATTTCATTGCAAAAGTACGGTTTCTTCATTTTAAAAAAATAACCAAAAAAAAGAACCTGTTTCCAATAGTGTTTCACAGGTTCTTTTTTTATAATTGAGGTTGAAAGAGAAAGAAGGTGTTTATGCTTATGGAACAAACCAAAAAAAGATACACATTTTCAACCCACGAGAAACCGCTCCCTTTATTTATTGAAAGTATAGGCTTTAATCCGCAAGAGGAGGATTTTGCCAGACCAGAAGGTTATCCATATTACCATTGGCTGCAAACCATTGCCGGAGAAGGGTGTTTTTCCTTTAATGGAGAAGAATATTTATTAAGTCCCGGGAAAGGAATTTTTTTAACTCCTTTTACACCGCATTCATACTATACAACCGGGGAAAAATGGTCGACATTATATGTAACATTTGGAGGAGCTGCCGTCAATGAAATTCTAGATTCATTAGAAATTCATTATTCCGCCCTTTATGCGGAGACGAAAGAAAATTGTTTTTCCGATTTAATTATCAAGATGATGCATAAAGTTGAGGAAAATTCTGAATTTTCCCGATTGGAATTATCAGAGGATTTATACCGTTTTATCATGATGTTAAAAAAATCCGGAAAAGCTGCAAAACAACCATCAATTTCTAATTATTACAAAATGATCAAAATGACGGTTGATTGGTTGGAGAAGCATTATTCCGATGATATCGGGTTAAAAGATATAGCAGAATACGCCGGTGTAAGCTCACAATATTTAAATTCTCTATTTCGTGAAACTTTTCATACGAGTCCCTATTCGTTTTTAATACAACTGAGAATACGTGAAGCGAAAAGAATATTGCTTGCAAACCCCGAACTTTCTTTAAAAGAAGTAGCCCACTTGGTTGGGTTTAAAGACCCCAGTCATTTTGGAGCAACATTTAAAAGAATAGAGAAAATGACTCCGAAAAAATATAGAAAATTATTTAAGGTATAAAAGATGAAGGAGATGATGTAAAAAGCATTATCTTTCATATTTACTCTTCAAGAGCTCTTTTCATTTGTACAATCTTTGTACTAATGATGTTATTGCACATTGGAACATGCCGTTTTAAGAAAGGAACGATATGGTCAACATATTCTTCGACTTTTTTTTGCGAATTGGATTCGGGAATGTTTAATACAAATAGTGCAAAGACATTCGTTTCAAGGGATCCATTCTTATAATTTTTTTCCGGCTTTGAAACAGAAATAATTTTTTCAACTTTTATATCAGTTTGTAAATTTAGCAGTAAATCATTCACATATTGCTCATAGTTTTGTTCACTTTTCAGTCGTATAATGCATTCAGCATATGTGATTACTTCAATCATATATTGACCGACTCCTTTTATTTCCTACTGCTTCTACTACCCATTAGTATATCACCGTTGCATATGGGAAGAAAATTATTTTCACGTTTTTCTTCTTACTCCTGGATAAGAAAAGAAAAAGATCAATGACGGGACAAGAATATGCCCATCAATTGATCCATTTTACGCCAGCACCTTGCTTAAAAATGCTTTTGTCCGTTCGTGTTGGGGGTTGCCGAACAGCTCTTCTGGAGCGTTTTCTTCAATAATATAGCCGCCATCCATGAATAGGACCCGGTCGCTAACTTCTTTGGCAAATCCGATTTCGTGTGTTACGACAATCATTGTCATTCCTTCGTTTGCCAATTCTTTCATGACATTCAGCACTTCACCGACCATTTCCGGATCAAGGGCGGAAGTTGGTTCGTCAAAAAGCATGACTTTTGGATTCATCGCCAACGCTCTGGCGATGGCCACCCTCTGTTTTTGCCCGCCTGATAATTCGTCAGGGTAGCTGTCGGCTTTTTCACTGAGCCCGACTTTTTTTAGCAGTGAAATCCCTCTTTCAATTGCTTCCTTTTCAGAAACTCCCTTTACTTTGACAGGTGCCAATATAATATTCTCAATTACTGTTTTGTGGGGAAATAAGTTAAACTGCTGGAATACCATGCCAACCTCTTGGCGCACTTTATTCATGTCCACGTGTGGATCGGTAATATCTTGTCCGTCGATGATAACTTGTCCTGAAGTAATGTCCTCGAGCTTGTTTAAACAGCGGAGAAACGTACTCTTCCCTGAACCGGAAGGGCCGATAACGCAGACAACTTCTTTTTCTTTAATGTCGACGCTGATATCTTTCAATACTTCTACTTTTCCAAAGTTCTTTTTTAAATGCTTCACCTGAATCATCCGGATTTTGTTCTCCTTTCAACAAAGCTCAACACCTTGCTTAAAGACAATGTCAGCACAAGATAAATAAGGGCGACGGTGAGGTACGGCTCCCATACAATATAATATTGCCCTTGCATTGCCCGTCCCCAATACATCAGTTCTGGAGTAGCAATAATCGCTGCAATCGACGATTCTTTAATAAGGACGACAAATTCGTTGCCAAGAGGCGGGATCATCCGTTTTGTCGCCTGCGGCAAAATAACGTAGCGCATCGCCTGTTTATGGCTCATGCCAAGCGATCTTGCCGCTTCCATCTGACCTTTGTCGATCGATTGAATGCCTGCCCGAAAAATTTCCGCTATATAGGCGGCGGAATTTAAAGAAAGTGCAACAATGGCAGCAATAACTCCATTTGTATCGCCGATTATCAGCGGTACGAGGCCAAAGTGGACAAGCAGCATTTGCACAAAAAGAGGCGTCCCTCGGAAAAATGTAACATACCATGTAAAGGGCAAGCGAATGTAAGGATTTTGCGCGATTTTCCCGATGCCGATGAAAAGACCTAAAACAGTGCCGATGGCGATCGCCGCAAGAGAAAGTCCAATTGTGACGAGCATTCCTTGGAAGAAAAAGGGCGCATATTCAGCTATCAGATCAAAACGAAAATTCATACATATATCTCCCCGCATGCATTGCCGGACAAGCAAAATGCCGGCGAAATGCTAAAAATTATTGCTGATTTTTTAATATATCGATATCTGGTTCTACACCAAACCATTTTTGGTAAATTTCACTGTACGTTCCGTTTTCCAATATTGTATTGATCGCTTTGTCAAGCTCTGCTTTCAATTTGCTTCCTTTCGGGAACATCAAACCGTAATATTCCGAATCAAAGTTTTCCGGATCTTTAATGGCTTTTAATTTTTTGTCAGGATTGTTTTTAATATATTCGTTGACAACGGCGTTGTCGGCCACAACAGCATCGGCGCCTCCGTTAAGCAGCTCCATGATCGCAAGAACGTTGTCTTCAAATTTTTTAACCGTTCCATCGCCGCCAAGTATTTTTTCGGCAGCGGTCTGGCCGGTTGTGCCATTTTGGACGGCAACCGTTTTTCCTTTCAGATCAAGCGCATTTTGAATATCGCTGTCTTCGGGAACTAAAATCATAAGTGTTGATTCAAAATATGGAACCGAAAAATCATATGTTTGTTTGCGGTCTTCTGTAATGGACACAGAAGAAGCTGCCAAGTCGGCTTGTTTGCCTTGAACTTCTGCAAACATTGGATCCCATCCGGTATGCTTGATGTCTACATCATATCCGGCCTCTTTCGCCACTGCGTTGATAAAATCGATATCAAAGCCGACAACTTCACCTTTGTCCATATATTCAAACGGTGCGTATGCCGCGTTTGTCACTACTTTCAATGTTTTTTTCTCATCATTGCCGGCTGCATCGTTTTTGCCGGAATTGTTCGATCCGCAAGCGGAAAGCATAAACAGCAAAGTTGCCATAGCCGCGAAGGCTATTATTTTTCTCAAATATTGATTCATGTTGTACCTCCTAAAAAAAAATATAGAAAACAAATTTTTGAAGATCCTTTCAACTTTATTCTGAAACATTATAAATGAACATGTATATTCTTTCAACAATTTGGATAATGATTCATACACATTTTTTATATGAAATGATTTACAATCCATTTTGATAATATAGTATTATAACATAATTTAACCACCGAAACTGCAGCGTGCCGATAAAAGTTTTGCATCTGATATAATGTCCTTAACAGCGTTTTGCTTTCGGGAAAAATGCTGCAAATAAGCGTTTTTTTTCCGATGTTGGAAGGAGTGAGATGATGAATATTGAAATGTTAGGTTCCGCACTGGAGAAGGTGCGCAGCCAAAATCCTCTTGTTCATAATATTACAAATGTCGTTGTCACCAATTTTACAGCAAATGGTTTGTTGGCGATTGGGGCTTCACCGGTAATGGCATATGCAAAGGAAGAAGTGGCGGATATGGCGAAAATAGCCGGCGCACTCGTCTTAAATATCGGGACGTTAACAAGTGATGTCGTGGAAGCGATGATACTTGCGGGAAAATCGGCAAACGAAAACGGCGTACCGGTCATTTTAGACCCTGTTGGCGCTGGCGCCACACCTTACCGGACAGAAGCTGCCCAACAAATATTAAAAGAGGTTCGTGTTTCCATCGTTCGCGGAAATGCGCCTGAAATTGCCAATGTTATCGGCGAAAAGCTCCAAATGAAAGGAGTGGATGCCGTTGGTTCAGCTGCCGATCCAGTTTTATTGGCTGAGAAAGCGGCAAAGCAGTTAAACGCTGTTGTCGTCATAACCGGGAAAGAAGACGTGGCGACAGATGGCCAAACGACATATCAAGTCCAGAACGGACATCCGATTTTAACAAAAGTAACGGGCACAGGCTGTCTGTTATCATCCATTATCGGCGCTTTTTCCGCAGTTGAACAAGATTTGCTCGTTGCCTCAGTGGCAAGCCTTGTCTCTTATGGTGTGGCGGCGGAAATAGCATACAGTGTGACAGAAGGCAGGGGACCGGGAAGCTTTCAAATCGAGTTTTTGAATCAATTGGAAAAAGTGACAAGCGACGACTTGAAGAAAAGGGGTTCATTTTGCCGAAAATAAGGGGCCAATGTTTTCAGCAATTTTTTTGGAAAATCTCAATACGCAGGTGATGGATTATGCCGAAAGTGACAGCAGATGAACTGCGAAAGCTTTTAAAAGTGTATTTTATTATGGGCAGTGTAAATTGCAAGAAAAATCCTCTTGATGTGCTTGAAGAAGCGATCGCGGGGGGGATCACCATCTTCCAGTACCGCGAAAAAGGAGCAGGCGCATTAACGGGCGAGGACAAGCTAAAGCTCGGAAAAGAACTGCAAAAAATATGCCAAAAACATCAAATTCCTTTTATTGTAAACGATGATGTTGATCTGGCTTTGAAACTTGATGCGGATGGCGTTCATATCGGTCAGGAGGATGAATCAGCCGAAATTGTCCGCCAAAAAATTGGCGATAAAATTTTAGGAGTGTCGGCTCATACGTTTGAGGAAGCGGAAAGAGCCATTGCGCAAGGCGCAGACTATATCGGCGTCGGCCCCATTTTTTCGACGAAGACGAAAGAAGACGCCAAAAAAGCGCAAGGTCCGCAAATCATTTTCAGCATGCGCAACCAAGGCATTGCGATTCCGATCGTCGGCATCGGCGGCATCAACAGTGAAAATGCCGGACAAGTCGTTGCAAACGGAGCCGACGGCGTCGCCGTCATATCCGCCATAAGTTATGCGGACGATGTCAAGAAGAGTGCGGCAAAATTGAAGCAGACTGTAGAATCATTTTTTTAGGAACAATCATTCGCAAATGGCGTGCAAAATCAAAAGAGGCGCCTAAATCCGGGCGCCTTTTGTTTATGTTTGGAGAAAACTGTGTTCAATGATGGTTGCGCTATTTTTCATACAGCGAAAGTCATCGTTGAATTGTGCGGTCTTTATCCTTTCTAAGGAACATCTGAAACGGTGTCAGCAAATGTACCTTTTGCTTAATAGGATCAAATTTGTTTTGCGGCGATGGCTTGCCGATACGCTTTTGTCGCTTCCACCATGATTTTGAGTGCATTGACAGTTTCGGTGACCGCTCTTGTTTTTAAACCACAATCAGGATTCACCCAGAACTGATGTACATCGAGCACTTTTAATGCACGGTCGATATTTTCGGTTATTTCTTGGACGGAAGGTATACGCGGGCTGTGGATGTCATAAACGCCCAAACCGATTTCCCGTTTATATTGGTACTTTTCAAAAGCATGAACAAGTTCTCCGTGGCTGCGGGACGATTCAATCGAGATAACGTCTGCATCAAGCTTATCGATCGCTTCCATCATATCTTCAAACTGGGAATAGCACATATGAGTATGAATTTGTGTTTCCGGTTTGACGGAGCTGGTGGCAAGTTTGAAAGCTTCGACGGCGTTTTCGATGTATTGATTTTGCTTCGATCTTTTTAACGGCAGCCCTTCACGGATAGCAGGTTCATCAACTTGAATCATTCCTATGCCGTTTTTCTCCAGAGCTAATACTTCTTCGCGGATGGCAAGGGCAATCTGGCGAAGAACGTCCGCATAGCTAATGTCATCACGGACAAAAGACCAGTTTAAGATGGTGACAGGTCCAGTCAGCATTCCTTTTACAGGTTTGTCCGTCAATGATTGGGCATAGACGCTTTCTTTGACGGTCATCGGCTGATCAAAGGCAACGTCGCCATAAATGATCGGCGGTCTGACGCAGCGCGAACCGTAAGATTGCACCCAGCCGTTTTTGGTAACAGCAATTCCTATTAGTTTTTCTCCGAAATATTCCACCATGTCCGTTCGTTCAAATTCCCCGTGGACCAATACATCAAGTTCAAGCTGTTCCTGAATATCAATCCATTTTTTGATTTCATCTTTGATGATAGACTCATATTGCTCGTTTGTGTATTCGCCTTTCCGCCATTTTAAACGGGTTTGGCGGATTTCTTTCGTTTGCGGAAAGCTGCCGATCGTTGTTGTCGGTAGAATTGGCAAGTTCCATCTATTTTTATGCAGCTTGCGCCGAACAGAAAAGTCCACACGGTTCGTCGGGTAGGATTCAATCTTGGCGGCTGCCTCTTGCACGTTTCGGTTTGTCCGAAAATCAGAATTCATAAATTGCGTGTAATAACGGTCATCGTATCGTAAATCGCTTATACTTAATTCACCTTTTGCATATTGTGTCAGCTGATGGACTTCACTTAATTTTTCGTCTGCAAAGGAGAGAGCATTTTTTAAAATTTCCGGCAATTCGTGTTCATTTTTTACGGTAACCGGCACATGGAGCAAGCTGCAGGAAGGTTGAATGATCAATCGATCAACATCAACATGCTGAGCGAGAAAATCAATTTTGCTTGCTTTTTCTTCTAATGATGCCCTCCATATGTTACGGCCGCTGATTAAACCGGCAGCCAATATTTTGTCTTTTGGAAACCCGAATTTTTGGATGTTTGCACTGTTGGCTCCCCCATCATGTACAAAATCAAGACCGATAGCAGCAACAGGCAATGAAACGATATGTTGATAGTGAGAAAGACTTTCAAAATAAGTTTGCAACAGTATGTTCAAAGATGGATTCGCTTCGTGAAAAGCTTCATACACTTCTTTAAACAACGGAATCAATGACTCATCAATTTCCTGAACGAGAACAGGCTCATCGATTTGCACCCACTTTGCGCCTGCTTGATGCAACTCTGTCAACAATTGAATATAAACTGGGATGAAAGCAGATAAATGCTTATAAAAATCTCGTTTTTCATATTTTTTCGCCAGCATTAAAAAAGTAATCGGCCCTAAAACAACAGGTTTTGTCTCAATATTTAGTTCGTCTTTTGCTTCATTGTAAAGCTTGAGCAGACGGTTTTCCAAAAAAGCAGGCGGCTTATTTTCCAGTTCCGGAACGATATAATGATAATTTGTATCAAACCATTTTGTCATTTCTAAAGCCTCGGCTTCTTCGGATCCCCTTGCCATTGCGAAATATGTTTTGATGGAACGGGGATCCATATGCTGGAACCTCGAAGGAATATATCCAAACATGAAAGCAGTATCGAGAACGTGGTCATAAAACGAAAAATCTCCTACGGGAATCAGCTCAATTCCGCTTTCATGCTGTTTCTTTAAGTTGGAAAGACGGATCTTTTTCAACGTTTCCAGTAAGCTGCTTTCAGAAATGTCTCCATTCCAAAATAATTCCAAAGCTTTTTTCCATTCCCGGCGTTCGCCAATTCGCGGATAGCCAAGATTTGAACTAATGGCTGCCATTACGAAAACCTCCCATTTGATTTTTGCTCAACACAATAAAAAAGCCCTCTTTACGCTAATAAAAGAGGGACTGGATATCCTAGCTCGTGTTGAGGCACCCAAATGGTTTCAACATGAACATGGCTTCTCACTCCTCCCTATGACGCGTAGGTCGTAGTGCATACAACAGGCAGGTCTCCTGACTTAGGTTCAACGCTTTTGATCTCCTTCCCATTTCTCTGGCAGAAACAGTGGCTGATGATCAAAAGCTCCCCATCACAGTGGCGCGACCGTGTTGGAATTTCACCAAACTTCCCTTTTAAGCGCATATTGCGGCTGCAATATGACGCACCTGTTGCTGGTACACATATGAAACTATAATTATCAGAATAGAGGATTTTTTTTTATTTTTCAACACCACATTTGCAATTAAAAAGAGAAATTTTTTAGGAAAGTAGATGGCTTGCGATTTCTTCCGCTTTACATGACAAAAACCCGCCAGAACATAAAGGTTTTCTGCGGGTCTTTACAGCGGTTGGGATTTTTCCGGAAAACAGTTATTTCGAGAGAAGGTTTCTTTTCACGCCTTTCTTTTTAGGATACATTTTAAATAATTGAGATTTACTGGAATAAAAATCTTGGTTTGCCGCTTTGATAAAAGAACCGGCTAAAAGGACAAAAATAAACAACAAAGGGAAACCGCCAATAATGCTAACAGTCTGCAATGTGGACAATCCGCCGAGGTACATTAAAATAAGCGGCAAAACGGAAAGAGCAAAAGCCCAAAATAAACGGTTCCATCGCAAAGGTTCATCGGCAACTTCTTTTTGGACAACAGATGCTAAAATATAAGAGCTTGAATCAAACGTTGTTGCTAAAAAGATCACGGCAAGCACAGTAAATACGGCAATCACAATGTTGCTTAACGGCAATTGTTTCAATATTCCGATAATGGCTGCTGATCCGCCATGTTCATCTAATGTAGCTGTTACATGGTATTGGCCTGTCAGTTCTAAAAATAATCCAAAGTTTCCTAAAATCCCAAAAAAGAGAATGCAGCCGAGCGTTCCATATACTACTGTTCCGAGCGTCATTTCGCGGACAGTGCGTCCTTTTGAAATTTTAGCGACGAACAAGCCGACAAATGGAGCGTACACGAGCCACCAAGCCCAATAAAATACCGTCCATGATTCCGGAAAGCCTGTTCGTTCAAACGGTCCTAAACTGTTAAAAGGTTCAGTCCATAAAGACATCCGCATGTAATGATCAAGCATGATGCCGATGCTGTTGACGGCCGTTTCCGCCAGAAAGACGGTCGGGCCGGCAAGGAAGACAAACACCAACAATAATACGGCAAGCCATAGGTTGATGTCGCTCAAAATTTTAATGCCTTTCCGCAAACCGGAGTAAGCGCTTGCTGCGAAGATCAATGTACAAATAAGCAAAACCACTGTTTGGAGTGTCATCGAAGGTTCGATGCCGGAAAGTTCATGAATTCCTTCTGTAATGAGCGGCGTCCCTAAAGCGAGTGTCGTTCCAGCTCCGCCCAGCAAACCAAACATAAACAAGACATCAATGATTTTGCCTATTGGTCCATCTGCTTTTTTGCCAATGAGAGGCCGGCACGCTTCGCTTACTTTTAACACCGGTTTTTTCTTTACATAATAGAAATAGCTGATTGGCAGGGCAGGGAGGCAATAGATGGCCCATGCCGTCGGTCCCCAATGAAAAATTCCATATGCGGCCGCCCATTCAACGGCTTCTTTTGATCTAGGTTCGATGCCAAATGGAGGTCCCGTATAGTAGTAAGCCCATTCAATCGTTCCCCAATAAAGAACACTTGATCCAATTCCAGCGCAAAAAAGCATAGCTGCCCAAGATAATGTCGGAAACTCAGCCTTTTCTAAAGGATCCCCCAGTTTGATTTTTCCGTATCGGCTAAAAGAAACATAAAGAATAAAAATCAATACTGCTGCACCCATGATTAAATACAATATTCCAAATTTTTGTGTTAAAAAGCTGCTGGCAGCTAATACAATGGCTTCGCCTTGTTCAGGGAATACTGCTAATGGAGCGGCTACAATTAACAGCAAAAGCAGCGCCCCGATAAAGGTCGGCCAATCCATAATGTTTCGATTCTTCATCAAATCCCCCTTTAAAAAAGATTACATTTTATTATATCTTTAAACAAAATTGATAGAAAGTTTGATTTTTCAGATTAATTTGTCGTAATAAGCTTTTTTATTCAATTTATTTTATTTTTTATAAGAAATCCTTATAAATGCTCTCGATTACGGCCAAATCCTTACGTTTCACATTTTGCTTGGCCGAAAAACAAAATCGATGAAATGGGCGTCTAAAAAAGTTAAACTTTGAGAAAAGAATATAAAAGAAAGGATGATGATGATGAATAAAGTGATCGAAACCATTTTAAACCATCGATCCGTTCGAAAATTTGAAGATCGGCCGCTTACGGATGAACAAATACGCTTAATTGTGGAATGTGCCCAATCGGCCTCGACTTCAAGTTACATACAAGCTTACTCAATCATTGGGGTGAAAAATCCGGAAACGAAAAAAAAACTTGCGGAACTGGCGGGGAACCAAGACTATGTGGAAAAAAGCGGCCATTTATTTGTTTTTTGCGCAGATCTGCACCGGCACGAACTAATAGGCGAAATGGAAGATAAAGACGTGACGGTATCCTTGGAAAGCACAGAAAAATTTATGGTTGCGCTTATTGATGCGGCATTGGCCGCGCAAAATGCTGCATTAGCCGCTGAGTCCATGGGGCTTGGCATTTGTTATATTGGCGGAATTCGCAACAATTTAGAGGATGTTTCGGCGCTGCTAAAAGTTCCTGATCGGGTCATCCCGCTTTTTGCCATAACGGTCGGCTATCCGGCCGTTGATACCGGAAAAAAACCCCGATTGCCTTTACATCATGTTTATCATGAGGAAGAATATGAGCAAAACGAAGAAATATATAAACAGGGGCTTCTTGAATATAATCAAATAGTATCCAAATATTATGAAAAACGTACAAATGGTGTCCGCAAAGATACTTGGACAGGGCAAATGGCTCGCGCTCTTTCAAATCCGGTGAGAATGTATATGAAACAATTTGTGGAAAGAAAAGGCTATAACTTAAAATAATATGAACAGTTTCTTGCCAAGTTGTCTCTGTTGCGGTATGGACAAATTGTTTGATGAAATAAATGGAAATCAATTTTGGGAACATGGAAACAATGAGATTATCCGCTTTTGTTAAAAATGGATAGATTTAGAAATTAGCTGATTTTCCGATCGTATAGTATGTAGAAAACAAAAAGACCGATGTGTGCGAATAGAAAAACCGGGCGTTGATGTTTTTCGCCCGGTTTTCCTATGCGTCTATTAGCAATAGAGGCAATCATTCCTTTCGATTCACATGATTTCCTGTTTTGTGTCAGATTGATGGCGATTTTTTTACAAAATTTTAATCTTTTATTGACTGTTTATTGAATTCAAGTTTTTTTACATAAATTTGTGATAAAGTTCACTTACAACAGATGATTTTTGTTTCAAAGTGAATGGTTGACGTTTTTTGGCACATTTTTGAAAATCCTAGGGGGGATCACAATGCCGGCCAAACCAAGTTGGCTGAAGTTGGTTATGAAAGTTTTGCCATTATCCGTTTTGCTCCTGCTATCAGGATGCAGCGAACGGTTTGTCTTATTAAATCCAAAGGGGCCGGTAGCGGCTGTTCAAAAAGATTTAATCCTTTGGTCTGTTGGATTTATGCTTTTGATTATTGTCGTCATTTTTTCATTGTTTGCGATTATTTTGTGGAAATACAGGGAAAGACCTGACAATATGGATTATGAACCGCCCGAACAGCATGGGAATACAGTGCTTGAAATTGTTTGGACGGCGATTCCTGTGTTGATTGTCATTGCTTTGGCGATTCCAACGATAAAAGCGACATTTGAACTTGAAAAACCGCCTAAGGAATCAAGAGGTGTGGAGCCTATTGTCATCCATGCAACAGCAGCAGATTGGAAATGGATTTTCAGCTACCCGGAGGAAAATATCGAAACGGTTAATTATGTCAACATTCCAAAAGATGTTCCGGTGGAATTTAAATTAACAGCTGTTGGCGGGATGAGCGCTTTGTGGATTCCGGAGTTGGGCGGACAAAAATATAATATGGCTGGAATGGGAATGACTCTTTATTTGGAAGCTGACCATGTCGGTACGTTTAAAGGGCGAAATTCAAACTTTACAGGAGAAGGATTTGCTCATCAAACATTTGATGTCAATGCAATGGAAAAAGAAGATTTTTATAAATGGGTGAAAGAAACACAAGCATCTGCTCCATTGCTGACGAAAAAACAATTTAACGAAATCATCCAAGTCGGTGTTTTAAAAGATCAATTGACTTTTTCGGGAACGCATTTGGCGTGGGTCGATTTTGCGAAACAAGGCGAACATTTAGAAAATATGCCCGCGAAAGAAAAGCACGGCACGATAAAATTGGAGGAAGTTGAACAGAAAGATGATTCTGACCATCAAGATAACCGTGAACAAGAAAACCATCAACACCATGGACATTAATCGAAAGGAAGGAGGAACGGGCTGTGAAATGGGATGAATTTTTTGTTACCGGCGAACCCCTTATCTATATGGCGGATGCAGCCATTGTATTAACGATCATTGGAATTGTTTTTGTACTAACTTACTTTAAAAAATGGAAATGGCTTTGGAAAGAGTGGTTAACAACTGTTGACCATAAAAAGATCGGGATCATGTACATTATTTCCGCTGTGTTAATGCTTTTCCGAGGGGGCGTAGACGCACTTTTAATGCGCGCCCAATTGACAGTGCCTAACAATACGTTTTTAGATTCACAGCATTATAATGAAATTTTCACTACACATGGAACGATTATGATCTTATTTATGGCAATGCCGTTCATATTCGGGCTTATGAATATTGCGGTTCCTCTGCAAATTGGAGCAAGAGATGTGGCGTTTCCGTATTTGAACGCTCTCAGCTTCTGGACGTTTTTCTTTGGCGCTTTGCTGTTCAACATTTCATTTGTGATCGGCGGTTCACCTGATGCAGGGTGGACGGCATATATGCCTCTTGCCGGAAATGAACTCAGCCCGGGGCCAGGGCAAAACTATTATTTGTTGGGATTGCAAATTTCAGGGATTGGCTCCTTAATCTCCGGCATTAACTTCATTGTCACGATTTTGAAAATGAGAGCGCCGGGAATGACGTTGATGCGTATGCCGATGTTTACTTGGTCAACGCTGATTACATCGATTTTGATTGTTTTTGCCTTTCCGGTATTAACGGTCGCCCTTGCCTTGATGACATTGGACAGAATATTTGGTACACACTTTTTTACGCTTTCAGGTGAGGGTATGCCAATGCATTGGGCGAACCTTTTCTGGATCTGGGGGCATCCGGAAGTGTACATTGCCATTTTGCCAGCGTTTGGAGTTTTTTCAGAAGTTGTCTCAACTTTTGCGAGAAAACGTCTTTTCGGCTATACGGCCATGGTTTGGTCGATGGTGGCGATTTCCGTTTTAAGCATGCTCGTTTGGGTGCACCACTTTTTCACGATGGGTTCAGGCGCTCCGGTTAATGCGTTTTTCTCTGTGTCCACGATGGCGATTGCCATACCGACAGGGGTAAAAATCTTTAACTGGCTCTTTACCCTTTATAAGGGACGGATTAAGTTGACATCTGCAATGCTATGGTCTTTGGCGTTTATCCCGACTTTCGTCATCGGCGGGGTTACAGGCGTAATGCTTTCGATGGCTGCGGCTGATTACCAATATCATAATACGTATTTTCTTGTCGCCCATTTTCATAACACGTTAATTTGCGGTACGGTCTTTGCTGTTTTTGCCGCGCTTCACTATTGGTACCCGAAAATGTTTGGCGTCATTTTAAATGAAAAGCTTGGCAAAATTACGTTCTGGTTTTTCATGCTTGGCTTTAATGTCTGTTTCTTGCCGCAATATGTATTAGGATTTATGGGCATGCCAAGAAGAATTTACACATATCCAGCAGATGCCGGCTGGACGGAATTAAACGTCATTTCGACAATTGGCGCTGTTATGATGGGAATTGGTTTTATCTTCCTGTGCATTAATGTTGTGTACACGTACTTTAAAGGCGAACGGGATCTCACAGGCGATCCTTGGGACGGCCGCACTTTAGAGTGGTCCATTTCTTCTCCCGCACCACATTACAACTTTGCAGTAACACCGGAAGTGAAAGGTCTTGATGCTTGGTGGTTGATGAAGAAGGAGCGGAAAGAAGGAAAAGCAGAAGAGCCTGAATACAAACCCATTCATATGCCATCAAATTCGGGGCGGCCTTTCATCATGTCTGTCTTCCTCTTTATAGCGGGATTTGGTTTAGTTTTTGAATGGATGTCTGTTGCCATCATCGGTCTGATCGGCGTCATCATCTGCATGATTTTGCGTTCTTTTGAGTACGATGATGGGTACCATGTGCCGGTCGAAGAAATTCAACAAACGGAAGCAAGGAGGGAGTAAAAATGGCGGAAATGGCTCAAAAACATGCGAATGTTCCGCTAGAGTATTCAACGAAACAAAATCAATTAAATATTTTAGGTTTTTGGATTTTTCTTGGAGCGGAATTTGCTCTGTTTGCCACCCTCTTTGCTACGTATCTAGTGCTCGTCCCCAGAACGGCGGGCGGACCGGGGCCGGAGGAACTGTATGAGTTGAAAACGGTTTTGATTGAAACGTTTCTTCTGCTTACAAGTAGCTTTACCTGCGGCCTTGCCGTCTATGAAATGCGAAGAGGCAAAAAGACGGGGATGATCGGTTGGTTGATTGTCACTATTTTATTAGGCGCCGGCTTTTTGTACTTTGAAATCGAGGAGTTTATTTTGTATGCTGTGCATGAAGGAGCAACAATGCAAACAAGTGCGTTCCTTTCATCCTTCTTCACGCTTGTTGGAACGCATGGTATTCATGTAACGATCGGGATATTTTGGATAATATTTATTATTTTGCAAGTGATGAAAAGAGGTCTTAATGCGGATACAGCAAGAAAAGTGTTCATTTCTAGTCTGTACTGGCATTTCCTTGATGTTATTTGGATTTTTCTCTTCACACTCGTCTATTTGACAGGGATGGTGAGTTAACATGGCACGAACACAAAACGAGAAAGGATTTCCTTGGAAGCATGTCTTCGGGTTTTTGTTGTCAATTGTCTTGACTTTGTTGGCGGTCTGGATTGCATTTTCATCCGGCCTGCCTGCAAAAACGATTATTGCGTTGATTGTCATACTAGCGTTCTGCCAGGCGTTTATTCAGCTAGTATTGTTTATGCACATGAATGAGGGGGCAAGTGGGTCTTGGCAGGCGACAATGATTTATTATGGAATTTATATAGCTATTGTCATTGTGGCCGGGTCCATTTGGGTTATGACATTTGGACATCAGCATCATCATTAATAGCAAAAAAGAACTGTTTATTAGGAGCTTTAAGGAAAGACCACGGAATTCACCAATGAATGTCTGTGGTCTTTTTTTGCCGCATAGCGCCCTTTTTCGTGAAAGGGCTGTCTAAAAAGCTCGAAATTAACAAGGACAAGAAAAATAACATGGTTTTTCTTTGTCTTAGGAGTAATTTGGGAAATGGAATATTTCATCCATTTCAATAGGTTGTGAGTCATCGCTTTTTTAGTGATATCAAATTGTTTATAATGTGGACAAATTTATTCACAATTGTTGATAAAATGATCATATATATTGTAGGGAACAGATGTGCTAACACGAAATGTGGATATTGTTTGTGGACATGTGGATAAACCATGTGGAAAACTTGTTTATAAAAGGGGATTGTTTGTGAATATTGAGGGAAACTACTGTCAAAAAAGATCATGAATACGACAATTAAGAGACTATTTGTGGATAAATTATGTGTCAACATTTCAGAGTAGATTTTTTGTCAACAAAAAGTATAATGGACTAGGATAGCCATTCTTACGCCATCGGTTGCTATGTAAAGGAGTGTGATCCAAAAAGTGGCTCAACAAGCAATTGTGGAAACATTGCTGGCAGAGGGAATCGTTATGGAAGACGATCTCGAAGTTCTGGAAATGATTGTTCCAGGGAGATTGCATCGTTTGTATAATGTTTTAGCAGAGAGAACCCGCTACATTTCCATTCTGTTAGAAGCCGTTGATGATGGACACAATCAAGCTGCCGTTCTACGTTCTGCTGAGGCGTTTGGCGTCCAAGATATCACCGTTGTAACTGGAAGGGCGCCTTTTCAACCGCATGAATTAATTACGAAAAGTGCAGATAAATGGTTGACGATCCGCCGTCAACCGGATATACGGACTGCCATCAACCATTTAAAAAAGAAGGGTTATCAAGTATTTGCCAGTCATTTAAGTGAACAAGCGGTTCCACTTGAACAACTTGATGTCAATCGACCTACTGTCCTTATTTTTGGGAATGAGCATAGCGGTGTTTCCGAAGATGCGGTTCGTTATGCGGACGGAACATTTGTCATTCCAATGAAAGGATTTGTGCAAAGTCTCAATATTTCTGTTGCTGCAGCTTTATCCATAAAATTTTTAACAGATAAAGCAAGGAGAATGGCCGGCGGCAAGTACTACTTGACAGTGGAAGAAAAGAGGGAGATTTTTCGGGAGTGGATGCTCAAATCTTTAAACAGACGGCTGCGAACGATAATTGGCAATCGCTGCAATTAACGACCCCTCTTTCTCTCGGGGTCATATCTCCTTCAATCGCTCCCAGTCACCAACAGATCATCATCGATATAGGCAAGCACTGTACCTGGAATGACCCGGTCTCCTTCGCTAACAGTGAATTTCTCGATGATTCCGCTAATGCCAACGCTGATTTGCACGACAGCACCATCATCGGTTTGAATGGCTAAAAGCGGCTCCCATTCATAAATTCGATTTTTTGCTTTTGTCATAATTTTTTTTACAATTCCATCAAACGGACTCGTCACAATTTCTTTATTTCCCCATGTTTTTGTCATAACATCCTTTCTAATCATTCAATCACTCTCCTTAAATTATGGATTT
Source organism: Aeribacillus sp. JST-2 (assembly GCF_056032925.1). NCBI lineage: Bacteria > Bacillati > Bacillota > Bacilli > Caryophanales > Bacillaceae > Aeribacillus > Aeribacillus sp. JST-2. Next base: position 79,077 of record NZ_JBVVUU010000010.1, on the reverse strand, counting down.
GAATTACCCTTCAATCAAAGACGAAAAATGACATTGGAACAAAAGACGAGCAGCAGCATGTTCATGATGGGGTGTAATGTGCAATGGATGGAATGATGAAAGTATATTTTGAGACTATTTTTCTATATTCTAAATATTATTCTATTCATTTTTAAAATATCCTGCAAATAAAATGTGTTTTTTTAAAAAATGTTCAAAATGTTTTCAAACCATTACATATCCATTATACAAAGATACCAAAAAAATAAAGATGGAGTGATGAAAATGCTGCGTTATTTCCGTTATTCTATTCACCGCATCTTATATAATATTTTGGCAGCTCCCAAAAGGTTGGAGAAAATATTGGTTGTTGCGCATCGGGGGGCATCAGGATATGCTCCGGAAAATACGCTGGCATCTTTTGATCTGGCCGTCGAGATGGGAGCGGATTTTTTAGAATTGGATGTACGGTTGACAAAAGATGGACGCTTTGCTGTTATACACGATGAAAAGGTTGATCGGACGACAAACGGCAGAGGTTATGTCAAAGACTTTTTGTATGAAGATTTGAAAAAGCTTGATGCCGGGTCTTGGTTTTCCCAAAAGTTCTCCGGGCAAACAATTCCTTCTTTAACCGATGTATTGAATCGATATAGAGGAAAAATTAAATTTTTAATAGAGGTGAAGGATCCCTCCAAGCAGCTGGGGATTGCCAATAAATTGGCTAAAGAACTTGTTTTGCACAAAATGGATAATTCCGGTCAGATGGAGGTCATTGTCCAATCGTTTGATATTGCCTTTTTAAAGCAATTCAACCGCCTCCTGCCCAATGTTCCGCTCGGAGTGCTGATCAGCTACAAACATGGTTTGACAGCGGAAAAACAGCTTAAAGACTTTTCGTCTTTTGCCTCTTATATTAATCCCAATAAAATGCTTGTTACCCGTAAATTTGTTCGTAAAATTCATCAACACGGTTTAAAAATCATGCCTTATACAGCACGGGACAAAAAAACGATCCAACATTTGCGAGCGATGAACGTTGACGGCATCATTACGGACTATCCGGATTATTTAACAGGAGACTAAACGGAGTGATGGCGGATAAGGTTTGCTATAGATTGTTAGCTTGCATGTCTGCCTGTCTAAGAAGGAAAGAGGTTGCAAACCATTGGTGATATTATTGAATGGTTGTTTAGAAAGGAGTACAATACGATTAGTTCCTTATAAGGGGGGTTATTCCGGCAAAACAGATAACACTTTCTGCCTTCAGTTTTGCGCAGTGGTTTAGGGTGGAAGTATTTGATCGAGGATGAGGGGGAGTGGCGGTATGGCTTTAAAAGCATTGATTAATATCGATTATACATTTGATTTTGTTGCGGATGAAGGGGCTTTATCTTGCGGAAAACCCGGCCAAGAGATTGAAAACGAGATTGTGGGCATTACAAATCAGTTTATAGAAAATGGCGATCTTGTTGTGTTTGCGGTTGATGTTCATGAAAAAGACAATCCGTACCATCCGGAAACAAAGCTTTTTCCTCCGCATAATATCCGAAACACCGCCGGACGCCGATTATACGGAAAGCTTCAAAATACATATGAAACGCATAAAAACCGGGAAAATGTATTTTTTCTCGATAAAACAAGATATTCGGCATTTGCCGGGACATCCTTGGAGCTTATATTGCGGGAGAGAGGCATTCAAGAGCTTCATTTGGTCGGCGTTTGCACGGATATTTGCGTCTTGCATACAGCGATTGACGCTTACAATAAAGGGTTTCAAATCGTTATTTATGAAAATGCAGTTGCCAGTTTTAACGAAGCAGGGCATCATTGGGCTCTCCAACACTTTGAAAATACATTAGGAGCAAGAGTGATATAATAATCTGGGGGTTTTTTCACATGGAGACATATAAAGATAACGGACTCGCTCTTCATACCGATTTATACCAGATCAACATGGTGGAATCGTATTGGAGGGATGGCGTCCATCAGAAAAAAGCGGTCTTTGAATTGTTTTTTCGCAAGCTGCCTTTTGGGAGCGGTTATGGAATTTTTGCAGGCTTGGAGCGGATTATTGAGTTTATTCAGAATTTTCGTTTTACGGAAGAAGACCTTGCGTATTTGAAAGAACAGCTAAACTATCAAGAGGATTTTATTGAATATTTGGCCAATCTTCGTTTTACAGGAACGATTCGTTCGATGCAGGAAGGCGAGCTTGTATTTGGCAATGAACCGATCATCCGTGTTGAAGCGCCGCTCGGGGAAGCGCAGCTGATTGAAACGGCACTGTTAAATATTGTGAATTATCAAACGCTCATCGCAACAAAAGCTTCCAGAATCAAACAAATTATTGGTGATGAAGCGGCACTCGAGTTTGGGACAAGAAGGGCTCATGAAATGGATGCGGCTATTTGGGGCACACGTGCAGCCTATATTGCCGGCTTTGAAGGAACGAGCAATGTCAGAGCAGGAAAAATCTTTGGCATTCCCGTATCAGGAACACATGCACATGCTTTTGTACAAGCGTATCGGGATGAGTATGTCGCTTTTTGCAAATATGCGCAAACTCATAAAAATTGCGTTTTTTTAGTGGATACTTATGACACGCTCCGCTCCGGAGTTCCGAATGCGATTCGGGTAGCGAAAGAATTCGGGGACAGCATTAATTTTATCGGTATTCGGATTGATAGCGGCGATTTAGCTTATTTATCCAAAAAGGCGAGAAAAATGCTTGATGATGCCGGTTTTCATGATGCAAAAATCATTGCTTCCAGCGATCTCGATGAACATACGATTGTCAATCTAAAGGCTGAAGGGGCAAAAATTGATGTTTGGGGAATTGGGACAAAGCTGATTACCGCTTATGACCAACCCGCATTGGGAGCGGTTTATAAACTGGTGGCGATTGAAGGGGAAAATGGAGAACTTATGGATACGATAAAAATTTCCTCCAACCCCGAAAAAGTCACAACGCCTGGTTTGAAAAATGTATATCGCATCATTAATAATCATGATCACAAGGCAGAGGGGGATTATATTACACTGCAATTCGAACGGCCTGAACAAGAAAAAAGGCTGAAAATGTTCCATCCCGTCCATACATTTATCAAAAAATATGTAACAAATTTTACGGCAAAGGATTTGCATCACGACATTTTTGTTGACGGCAAGCTCATCTATCAATCTCCGCCATTGGAAGAAATACGCCGATATGTAAAAGAGAACCTAGCGCTTTTATGGGATGAATATAAACGTATCTTAAATCCGGCCGAATACCCAGTCGATTTAAGCCAGTTGTGTTGGGAAAACAAAATGAGAAATATTGAGGAAGTCAAACGAAAAGTGGATCAATTGGATGTGGATTGAATGAAGCCGAACGAAAAGATCGCCATCTGTGTATCTTATCGTTCGGCTTTCTATTATTCATATAATCTTAATGCTGCATGGCATGTCGGGCCGACGAATTCATTTAATGGGAATGAATGGCGAAGAGCTGCTGTAATAAATTTTTTTGCCGAATAAACGGCTTGTTTCACAGATTTTCCTTTCGCCAATTCTGCGGTGATGGCGCTTGAAAACGTACAGCCGGCTCCATGTGTATACGTAGTGTTGATTCGTTCGTCTTCTAACAATTCAATCTCTTTGCCGTCATATAGTACATCAATGGCATATTTGTGCTCCAATTTTCCTCCGCCTTTTACTAAAACATATTGTGCACCAAGGTTGTGGATGATTTTGGCCGCTTCTTTCATTTGCTCGACAGTTTGAATCGAGCCAAGCCCGCTCAACTGGCCTGCTTCGAAAAGATTCGGCGTTATGATTGTCGCGACAGGTGTCAGAAATTTGCGAATCGCATCTGCATGATCAGGATAGAGCACTTCATCGGCTCCTTTACATACCATGACAGGGTCAATGACAACATTTTGCAATCCGTATTTTTTGATGGTTTTTGCAGCAAGCTCAACAATTTTTGCCGTTGGAAGCATGCCGGTTTTCATCGCATCTACACCGATTCCCTCAATAATTGTCGCAAGTTGCGCTTTGATCGTGTCGATTTTAATCGGAAAAACTTGATGCTGCCAGCCGTTATGAGGATCCATCGCAACAATTGTTGTAATGGCGGTCATCCCATAGACTCCATATTCCTGAAACGTTTTTAAATCAGCCTGTAAACCGGCGCCGCCGCTGGAATCTGATCCGGCAATCGTTAATGCTTTTTTCATCGACAACTCGTCCCCTCCATCCTGCTGTGAAAATCCTATAAAAACATTATAGCAGGTTATCGATGGAGGAAAGAAATTTTGCATAAGACATTGCCGAAATCTAGAGTAGGGTATAAAATAAAATTAACCGTTGGTTAATAAACAGATGTTGCGAACGGAGGAAAGCAGGAAATGGCGCCTAGAAAAGCGGACATTGAATTAACGAAAGAAGCGATCATGAATGCCGCCCGGGAGCTCTTTGTTGAAAAAGGCTATGATCATGTTTCTATGCGGTCGATTGCCAATGAATTACATTGCACCCATGGCGCGATTTATTACCATTTTCAAAATAAAGCAGAGCTGTTTTACAAAATTGTGCAAGCGGATTTTCAATTTTTAGATCGGTTATTAGAAAAAACGCTGCAGGCATCATACGCTTCCAAGGAAGAAGCGCTGAAAACGATCTTGTTAAAGTTTATTGAATTCGGGCTTACATATAAAAACCATTATAAGTTGATGTTTTTAACAAAAAATTTGGAACTTGATATGTTGAAGGAGCAGGAGCCAAATAAGTCATATGAACGTTTTGCACAAGCTGTTTTTCAGTTTGCCCCAAATAAAGTCAACCCAACAGTCATTTGGTGCCTGTTTCTTGCATTAAGCGGTTTTGTAACAAAATATGTTCAAACCGACGCAACATATGAAGATATGGAAGGACTGGCTAAACAATATGTTGCTTTTCTTATTAAAGGATTTATTGAATAAATGCGTATTGATCAACACTTCAAGCCGGGAGAGGCTCTTGCACATTTTATTAACCGATGGTTAATTTTTTGAATGGAGGTAAAAAAGGTGAAAAAAGCGGTCGTATTAGGTGCAACAGGCGGAATGGGTTATCATTTGGTGAACGAATTGGCGACTAAAGAGAATGTAGAGGTGGTCGCTTTCGCCCGCAATGAAGAAAAAATGAAAAAACGGTTTGCTCCTTTAAGCAGCAACATCAACATGATGGCTGGAGATGCGCTCGATCAATCGAGCATCATCCGAGCATGTGAAGGAGCGGAATGGATTTTCCATGCCATCAACATCCCCTATCCGGAGTGGGAACGGAATCTTCCGCTTATCATGCAAAATGTGATAGCTGCCGCAAAAAAGGAAAAAGCAAAGCTTGTTGTCGTTGACAACATTTATGCATATGGCCGGTCAAACGGCAAAAAAATATCAGAATCAGAGCAAAAAAATCCCCATACAAAAAAGGGGAAAATAAGGTTGCGCTTGGCTGAAATGGTGGAAAAGAGCGGAGCGGACTATTTAATCGCTCATTTTCCTGATTTTTACGGGCCTAACGGGAAAAAAACTTTGCTGAATTATACTTTTCAAAAGGTTATTCAAAATAAACCATCTCAGTTTATCGGAGACTTAAATATACCGAGGGAATATATTTTCTTGCCGGACGGCGCCAAAGCGCTGGTAAAACTTGCGCTGCGGGATGATACGTATTGCGAGCACTGGAATATCCCCGGCTCGGGAACGATTAAAGGCCATGAAATAATTGCAATTTTGCGGGCAAAACTTCAATATACAAAGAAAGTCCGTACGATTACAAAAACAATGATTTCATTTTTAGGATTTTTCAGCCCGATGATGAAGGAAATGGTAGAAATGATGTATTTAACAGAAGAACCTGTTGTTTTATCAGGTGAAAAATTTGAATCAAGAATTGGTCCGTTGCCGAAGACCTCTTATGAACACGGGATCTTGGCAACGATTGAATATATGAAACATCGGGAATAACTTCTTCGGAGCTGCGATGTTGTTATCGTTTGATGAAAGCGCCGAGCGGAGAATACAATTTTTCTGGCGATTTGTTGACTTCTTCTCTGGCAAATAAAACTCTGCCGTTGCGAATGATGACTGGGATCCCCTGTTCAGAATAATAGCCGTTTTCTTTTGCAATTGTTTCAAAGCTTTTATCTGAACGTATGATTATCACTGGGGTGTACAAATCTACTTGATCAAAAAGCCAGCGAATTTCTTCGTTGTGCATGCGGACGCAGCCGCTGCTTGCATACGTTCCAATAGAGCGGGGATTGTTATTGCCGTGAATGGCAAAATTGTTTCCGTAATAGCCTAGAGCATCAAGTCCTAACCAGCGATCCCCCAGCGGATTTTTTGGGTCTCCGCCGGGGATTTGTTCTTTGTAATACGGGCGGTTCTTAATTTTCCAGACAATCGGGAAAATCCCTTCAGGGGTTAAGGAGGAATTTTTCCCGGTGGCAACTGAAAATTCTCTCACGATTGTCCCATTTTGAAAAAAAGCTAATTTGTTTGTGTTTTTATTAATGATAATCAGCTGCCTTGCTGCGTTTTCCTCCGCTGTGGCGTGGAATGAAAAGGAGGAAAATAGAACTAAGACAAACAAAATTGCAACTTTTCGCATTTTTCTTTTCCTTTCCCATTATGTCTTTCTGTTCCATAAACCAGCTTATGTCCGTTAATAAAAAATATTCAACATCACGGACGAAACTTTTCAACACTCTTAAATTTTCGTATGATTATGAATGGGTGAATCGGTATGGGAAACAAAGTTGATAAGTTGTATGATGAAATATACGGAAAGATTGCTGAATATCACGAGAATGTCAACCAGTTTCTTGCACAAATGGATGAAAATGAATCCTCTGTGACAGAAGAAGAAAAGGAGAAGATTGAGCGGATGGAACTGGCTCTGCAAATCTCGAGGGATATACTCGAAAATATTATGACCCCCGGAACGACGATGACCATTATGCATAAAAAAGGCTCGTTTACCATCCGCATTGATGAATGACCACTTTGTTGCAAACGTTTCAAATAAAATCTTTTGGCTGCATGTGCTTTTCTCCTTTGCGAAATTGGGTAGGGGAACAACCGACAGCCTTTTGGAAAACTTTGTTCAAGTAATTAGCGTTTCGGTATCCGACGAATTTTGCAATGTCTTCCACTGAATATTTCGTGTTCTCTAAAAGATCCATTGCTTTTTCCAAGCGAATGTTCGTTAAATATTGGATCGGCGTCTTTCCTGTGCTTTTTTTAAAAACCCTTGTAAAATGATAGCGTGATAAACCGGAAGCGGCAGCCATATCATCAGGTCCAATATTGGACTGGAAATGATTTTTGGCGTAAAGAACTGCCCTTACAATGCTTTCGGGCCATGTCTTCATTTCCTTATCGACTGTTGATAAATGTTGATATAGTTCCATTATAAACTGATAGGCCAGGCTTGAGGCCTTAAATGCGTTTGTGATCTTTTTCCTTTCCGCCTCGTCATAAATTTGCTTCAGTAATTGAATGGTTGATGATTCGGGATGAAAATACAGCACCTGTTCCGATTTTTTGCGTACGGTTCCCCAGCATCGGTCCGCTTCTTTTCCGCATAATGTTATATAGATAAATTCCCATTGCCCGCTGTCTTTCGGAAGAAAATAACGATAATTGCTAGGACTTGAAACGATAAATGCATATCCAGGCGAGACTTTATACTGCTTGCCGTTGATCTCAATCAATCCATACCCTGAAAGGGTGTATTGAAAAATGCATTTATCGATGTCTTTTCGTTCAATTCCGTTCCAATGATAAATTTGCGATTTTTGTTCGTCCCAGCCAACAGACCAAATTTGGGCGACTTCTTGCGTAATCGGGTCAGAAAAACGAAAAGCAAAATGACCGAATCGTTTTTCCTTTGCCACTCTTTCTGTCTCCTTTCGTTGAAAGCAAAAAATCACAGACAAAAAAGTTCCTCGATAAGGGTTCTTTATACCATTATAATCTTTCATAATGAGAGATGAGCAAAAAAGTGCTATTTTGTGCAAATGAATTTACCATTGTGCTTTTTTTTGCCCATTTATATAATGAAGACAAAAGATCAACATGAATGCGTTTCCAACATTTTTGTAAGGAGGATCAAAATGTACAATGAGTTAGTTAATAAATTTAAGAAAGTATTTGCAGATGGTGGAACACCGCGTGTATTCTTTGCGCCCGGCCGTGTCAATCTTATCGGCGAGCATACGGATTATAATGGCGGGCATGTATTTCCGTGCGCTTTAGATGTTGGAACATATGCGGTAGCCCAATTGAGGGAGGATCAAAAAGTCCGTTTATACTCCATGAACTTTGAGGAAATTGGCATCGTTGAATTTCTTTTGCAAGAAGATTTGGTTTATGAAAAGGCTCACGACTGGGCGAACTATCCAAAAGGAGTGTTGAAGGAATTTGCCGATCGGGGCTGGGGTGTCAATAAAGGGGTTGATGTTCTATATTACGGCAATATTCCGAACGGAGCCGGCCTTTCTTCTTCCGCCTCGATTGAACTGGCAACGGCCGTTATGCTGAACGAGTTATTTGAAATAAATGCCGATACACTTGAACTTGTCAAGCTGTCCCAACATGTGGAAAATGAGTTTATCGGTGTCAATTGCGGAATACTGGATCAATTTTCTATTGGCATGGGGAAAAAGGACAGCGCCGTTCTTTTAAATTGCCAAACTCTTGAATATCAATACAGCCCGCTGAAGCTGGAGGATGCGGTGATCATCATCGCCAACACAAACAAGCGGAGACAACTCGGGGAATCAAAATATAATGAACGCCGCAGCGAATGCGAAAGAGCTTTAAAAGATTTGCAAAAAGTTTTGAATATATCATCATTAGGAGAATTGACACCGGAACAATTTGAGCAGCACAAACACTTGATCGAAGATGAAACGTGCAGAAAGCGGGCAAAACATGCCGTTTATGAAAACGCGAGAACGTTGAAAGCAGTTGAATATTTAAATAATGGCAATATCGAACAATTTGGTAAACTAATGAATGAATCGCATGTCTCCCTGCGAGACGACTATGAAGTGACGGGAAAAGAACTAGACTCGCTTGTTCAAGCTGCTTGGGAGACAAATGGAGTGATCGGATCGCGCATGACCGGTGCAGGATTCGGGGGATGTACAGTCAGCATTGTGAAAAAGGATGCGGTCGAAACATTTAAAAAGCAGGTAGGAGAAAGATACACGAAAGAGACGGGCCTTGTGGCTGATTTTTATGTTGTCAACGTTGGCGACGGGGCGCGTGAAATCAAAAGGGAGGTATAAAAATGGCAATTTTAGTATGCGGAGGAGCCGGCTATATCGGCAGCCATGCGGTGGCGGAATTGTTGAATAGAGGGGAAGAGGTTGTCGTTGTCGATAATTTGCAAAAAGGGCATAAACAAGCTGTGCTTACTGGTGCGAAATTTTATGAAGGAGATTTGCGGGATAAAAATTTCCTCACCAATGTTTTTCAAGAAAATGAAATCGAGGCCGTTATGCATTTTGCAGCGGATTCCCTCGTTGGCGAAAGCGTCCAGGATCCGCTGAAATATTATGACAACAATGTATATGGAGCAGTTTGCCTCCTTGACATTATGAACAAGTTCGATGTCAAAAAAATTGTTTTTTCCTCGACGGCTGCAACATATGGTGAACCGAAAAACATCCCGATCTTGGAGACGGATCCGACGGAACCGACAAATCCTTATGGCGAGACTAAGCTTGCGATTGAAAAAATGCTGAAATGGGCGGACAAGGCATACGGCATCAAATATATAGCGCTTCGGTATTTCAATGTGGCAGGAGCCCACATGGAAGGAATCTTAGGCGAGGATCATCATCCTGAGACGCACCTCATCCCGATTATTTTGCAAGTGGCGTTGAACAAACGTGATCATATTGACGTCTTCGGTGATGATTACGACACACATGACGGCACATGCATTCGCGATTACATTCATGTAATGGATTTGGTCGAGGCTCATATTTTAGCCATTCAACAATTGCGTCAAACTCATGCAAGTGACGTTTATAACCTTGGCAACGGCAACGGCTTTACTGTCAAGGAAGTGATTGAAGCGGCCAGAGAAGTTACGGGGCACCCGATACCGGCGAAGATTGCTCCTAGGAGAGCGGGGGATCCGGCGAAATTGGTCGCTTCCAGTGAAAAAGCAATGAAAAAATTGGGATGGAAGCCCCGTTACGCCGATATTCACACGATCATTGAAAGTGCATGGAAATGGTTCCAGGAACATCCGGACGGCTATGATAAAGAATGAGAAAGGTGATCTAAATGGCGATCAACATTTTTTGCGAAATCGAACGCCTTTTGCAATATGGTCTTAAAAAAAATCTTATTACAAAGTGGGATATTCCGCTTGTCCGCAATAAGCTGCTGGAAGTGCTTGATCTTGATGATTATGAATTTTCTTCGCCGCCGGACGAAGATCTGTCATCTCCTGTCCCAATTCTTGAAAAGATGGTGGATTGGGCGGTTGATAACGGCCGTCTTGAGGCTCATACCGTCACGTATCGGGATTTGCTGGATACAAAGCTGATGGGGTGCTTTCTTCCTTCGCAAACGGAAATTATTCGCAGCTTTTATGAGAAGCTGGAGAAGGAAGGACCTGAAAAAGCAACAACGGCTTTTTATCAATTATGCCAACATTCCCATTACATTCGCACTGACCGCATTGCCAAAAATGAAAGCTGGCTGGCAGATACGGATTACGGCAAGCTCGTCATCACGATTAATTTATCCAAGCCTGAAAAAGATCCTAAAGCGATCGCTGCGGCTAAAAATATGAAGCAAACAGGCTATCCCAAATGCCTTCTTTGTGTGGAAAACGTCGGATACAGGGGCAGGGTCAACCATCCGGCAAGGCAAAATCACCGCATTATTCCCGTAACGCTGGTGGGTGAACAATGGTATTTTCAATTTTCGCCTTACGTTTACTATAACGAACATTGCATTGTCTTGAAAGAAACGCATGAGCCGATGAAAATCTCGAAAACGACGTTTGATCGCCTGTTGGAATTTGTCGAACAATTTCCGCATTATTTCATAGGTTCCAATGCTGATCTTCCGATTGTAGGCGGTTCGATTTTAAGTCATGACCACTTTCAAGGGGGAAATTATGAATTTCCAATGGCGAAAGCCGAAATGGAACATTTTTTTCGATTGGAAAAGTTTCCGGATATAAAGGCAGGTATTGTCAAATGGCCTTTATCGGTCATCCGTTTGCAAGCTGGCGACCGCCATCACCTGTCTGAAGCAGCAAACCATATTTTAACTGCTTGGAAAAAGTATAGCGATGAAACTGTCGGGATTTATGCCTTTACGGCCAATGAGCCGCACAACACGATCACGCCGATTGCTAGAAAGAGGGGAGAATGGTTTGAAATCGATCTCGTTTTGCGCAATAACCGTACAAACGATGAGCACCCCCTCGGCATTTTCCATCCCCATGCAGAAGTCCATCACATTAAAAAAGAAAACATTGGCCTTATTGAGGTCATGGGGTTGGCGGTTCTCCCGGGTCGGCTGAAAAAAGAGATGCGCCTTTTGTCGGGAGCATTGACAAAGGATAATTGGCAGCAGGAAATTGCTCAAAACGACGAAATAAAGAAACATCTCGATTGGGCAAAAAAAATAAAAAGCAAACATCCGAAGCTTTCAACCGAAAATGTGGATCAAATTTTGCGGGAAGAAATCGGTCAGGTTTTTGCGGTAATATTGGAGCATTGCGGCGTGTTTAAGCGGGACAAAAAAGGCCAAGAAGCGTTTGCCCGTTTTCTGCGTACATTGTAAAAATCGGGGCTTTTCGCCCCTTTTTTTATTTCCCGGAAAATAATTTGTTCCATGTGGAACATTTTGTTGAAAATGAACGATTGTCGGCCGCTTTTGACAAATAATGACGATTCATTTTAAGATAAAAAATAGTTTCGAAGTTTAAAAGGGTCGGGAAGGTGTAAACAGGAAATGAAGCAAATCTTAAAAAATGACTGGTGGGAGCTTCTGAAAGAGGAGTTCGAAAAGCCGTATTACAAAGAACTCCGGGTATTTTTAAAGGAGGAATATGCACACCATACCATTTATCCAGACATGTATGACATTTTTAATGCTCTCCATTATACACCTTATAAAAAAGTAAAGGTGGTCATTTTGGGACAAGATCCGTATCATGGCCCGAATCAAGCGCATGGGTTAAGTTTTTCCGTGAAGCCGGGTGTTGCCCAGCCGCCTTCTTTAAAAAATATTTTTTTAGAACTTGAGCAAGATCTTGGCTGCAGGCCTCCAAAACACGGCCATCTAGTCAAATGGGCAAAACAAGGTGTTTTGTTGTTAAACACTGTGCTGACAGTCAGACGCGGAATGGCCAATTCCCATAGCGGAAAGGGATGGGAGCTGTTTACGGATGAAGTCATACGCTGTTTAAACAAACGGGAGCTTCCGGTCGTCTTCATTTTATGGGGAAGGCACGCGCAAGCAAAGAAAGAAATGATTGATGCTGATAAACACTATATCATCGAATCTCCCCATCCGTCACCGTTTTCTGCAAACAGGGGCTTTTTTGGCAGCAGGCCTTTTTCCAAAGCAAATCAATTTTTAAAGTCCATCGGATTAGAAGAAATTGACTGGTGCATCAGTGATGATGATATATGATGGCTGTCTGCCTGCGTTTAAGTGAAAAGTGAACTAACAGGAAAAGGGCGCCTTTCAGCGCCCTTTATTTCAATGCTTGCTGTAAAAATTCAGGAAGTTGAAAGCATCCCTCGAGAATGGCCTCATTTACATATTTTGTATCCTTTGAAAAATTGGCTGCATTTACGTTTTCATATTTTTTCGAACCAATTGTAAAGCTCCATAGGCCTCCCGGATAGGTGGGAACAACAGCTGTGTAGAGTTTTGTAATTGGGAATAAAGATTGAATATGGCCATAAGAGCGTTTTAAAACATCCAAATGAAAAATAGGAGATTGACTTTGGCATACCATGAGGCCGTCGTCTTTTAACGCTTTGTGTAAGTTGGCGTAAAAATCTTTTGAAAACAACTGCTCCGCCGGTCCGATTGGATCAGACGAATCAACGATGATCACATCGTATTCACCGTTTTTGTTTTCAACATATTTTACACCGTCAATAAATAAAAAGTTAACGCGCGGATCGTTTAAGTTTCCTGACACTTCAGGCAAATGCTCTTTGCATGCGGAAACAACAAGCTCATCAATTTCTACCATATCGATTTCCTTGACTGTATTATATTTACACACTTCTCTGGCAACACCGCAATCCCCGCCGCCGATAATCAGCACTTTTTCAGGGTTGGGATGAATGTTGAGAGGGACGTGTGAAATCATTTCATTATAGATGTGCCCGTCAATTGAAGTGGTTTGCACAACACCGTCTAAAACAAGCATCCGGCCAAAATCATATGAATCCAGCACCATGACGTGTTGATACGGCGATTGCGCGGAATAAAGAATTTCTTTTATTCTGTAGCTGATTTTCAAGTTTTCTCTTTCATCTTCCGTTAACCAAAGATCGCCGTTGATTGTTTGCAAATATTGATTGTTCATCTGCCAGCCTCCTTGTGCACAAAAATTCCCTCCCTATTGTAACAAGTTTGTAATGGAAAGTGAATCAATGCGAACAGATTGCGATTTGCTCCAGAATTCAATATGATAAAAAAAGCACAGATATTTTTGTGAGGGGCGATCTGTTTTGAATATACCGGTTTCGGCCATGATTGTAAAAATGGAAGAAGAGTTAAGAAAGGCAAAAGGGGCGGAATCGGCTCATGAGTTAAAAGCGCGTATTCTCGTTGTCCGTTCCCTTTGCGATGTTATTTTGGATCAAGAGGACAAATCAGCCGATATTAAAGCGGAAAAGGGTATTGGACGTGGAGATGAAATCACCCCGCTTGAACTGGAAAAAATGATGGGAATTTTTCCGAAAAAAGACGATGACAGGCTACAGGTTAAAGAACGTTTTTTGGAAGAAGAGGATGCGAATGGAGAATCAATTTTTGATTTCTAAAAACACTTCGAGCTGATTGGAATAATTGTGAAAACATTGTGGCATCGCGACTCCATTCATTTAAAAACATGGTTTGATCAGGTAAGATGAAAATAAAAATGGAAAAAGGTGAAGAAGATGAAAATCTTTTTTATTCTTGGAGCCACCGGCGCTTTTTTGTCCGTAGCTTTAGGAGCTTTCGGCGCCCACGGTTTAGAGGGGAAAATTCCGCAAAAATATTTGGAGACATGGCAAACAGGTGTACAATATCAAATGTTCCATTCTATTGGCCTCATTGCTGCTGCTTTTTTCTTGCAGCACCATCCGCAAGCAGGGCAGGCCGTATGGGCCGGATGGCTGATGCTCATCGGCATTCTTTTGTTTTCCGGCAGCCTTTATCTTCTAAGTGTGACGCAAATCAAAGTGCTCGGGGCAATTACACCGCTTGGCGGCGTTTCCTTTTTAATCGCATGGCTGCTCCTCATTTTGGCAGCGGTTAAATATATGTAATTTGTAAAACGTCTGTTCACTGTTCAGTGGACAGACGTTTTTATTTGGAAAAAAACTGAAAGTTCAACAGACTGTCAAAAAGTAGCAACGATCATGTGATTTTTGTCACAGATTCACGATAGTAACTCATCTAAAATTTTTTAAAAAAGAGGAAGAAAGGCTGGTGTGACTATTGGCTTACTTAAAAAAGGAACAGGAGAAAGAGGCGAAGCATGAAACTTCGTTATCCGGCACTTTTGTTTCCGTTCTTTTGTTGGCAGCTTTTTTAGTTCTCTCTTGGTTTGGGGTTTATTCCTTGTTTATTCAACGATTGTAAAGGAAGGTGTTCATCATGCATATGCACAAGCTGGAGAAGATTTGGCTCGTCATTGGCACAGCGACACTTGTGATGTTTTTAACAATTGTAGGTATTAGCGCATTTGCCCAAGGCCATCATCCACCAAGCGATAAAACCGTATTAGATCCAGAAAAAGTCGATTCAACAAAACCCTTTGATCAACCGGGTCTAAGAAAAATTGGCGAAAATGAATACGAACTGGTTTTAATTTCCCAAGCTTTTTCCTTTCTTCCCAATGAGATCAAAATCCCTGAAGGGGCAAAAGTCCATATTGTGGTAACAAGCAAGGATGTTGTACATGGACTTGAGATCGTTGGAACAAATGTCAATATGATGGTGACACCTGGACATGTGAATTCCCACACTTACACATTTAAAAAATCCGGAAGCTATTTAGTGATTTGCAACGAATACTGTGGTGCTGGCCATCAGATGATGAGCACGAAAATAGAGGTGACTGAAACATGAAAAGCGGAACGATTCATCAAAACGACGGGAAACTGGCTCTCGCACATATAGCAGTTGCCTATACAGCCTTGTTTTTAGGAGCAATTGCCGGCTTGCTTCAAGCTTTCGTTCGCAGTGGAACGCTCGAACTGCCTGCAGGTATTGGCTACTATCAATTGTTGACCGCTCATGGAGTGTTGTTGGCACTCGTATTTACAACATTTTTTATTATAGGTTTTTTATATGCTTCCATGAGCCGGACGACAGGCGAATTAATCACAATTGCCAAAAAAGCGGGTTGGATAGGTTTTTGGCTCATGACCATTGGGACGGCTATTACAACGGTGATGATTTTATTAAATAAAGCAACGGTGCTGTACACTTTCTATGCTCCATTGAAAGCTTCACCATGGTTTTATATCGGCCTTACGCTTGTAGTTGTTGGCAGCTGGGTGAGCGGATTCGGCATGTTTCGCCAATATGCTGTTTGGAAAAAGGAAAACGACGGAAAAACTTCACCTCTATTAAGCTTTATGGCGGTTGCAACAATGATTTTATGGTTAATTGCAACTCTCGGGGTGGCCATAACGGTCTTATTCCAATTTATTCCTTGGTCATTTGGTTTAACCGATAAAATCAATGTGCTGTTAAGCCGTACATTGTTTTGGTATTTTGGCCATCCGCTTGTTTATTTCTGGCTTTTGCCAACTTACATGGTCTGGTATGTCATCATACCTAAAATCATTGGCGGGAAAATTTTCAGCGATTCGCTTGCCAGATTAGCATTCGTCCTGTTTATCCTTTTCTCTATACCAGTGGGATTCCATCATCAAATATTGGAATCCGGGATTGATCCGTTTTGGAAATTCTTACAGATCGTATTGACGTTTATGGTGATCATTCCGTCGTTAATGACAGCTTTCGCTTTGTTTGCAACTTTTGAAATGAGCGGAAGAGAAAAAGGCGCCCGCGGATTGTTTGGCTGGGTCAAAAGGCTTCCATGGTCGGATGTCCGTTTTTTTGCGCCATTTATGGGAATGCTCATCTTTATACCCGGCGGCGCCGGTGGAATCATTAATGCCAGCAACCAAATGAACCAAGTCGTTCATAATACCCTGTGGGTGACCGGCCATTTTCACTTAACGGTGGCAACGACTGTGGCATTGACATTTTTTGGCGTCTCCTATTGGCTGATCCCGCATTTAACAGGAAGAACATTGACGCCTCGATTAAATAAATTAGGGATGATTCAGACGGTTTTCTGGTGTGTCGGCATGCTTCTCATGTCCGGTGCGATGCATACAGTCGGTCTTTTTGGAGCTCCAAGAAGAACGGCCTACACAACGTATGGGGATCATCCGCAAGCATTGGAATGGCTGTCTTACCAAACCATCATGGCGGTTGGCGGGGCGATCTTATTCGTAGCCATCTTAATGATCCTTTTTATTGTCGTTCGCTTGGCGACAACTGCTCCAAAAGGAACGGAAGAGTTTCCTGTCGGTGAAGTCCGCGACGATGCGGAAAAAACGCCATTATTGCTTGAGAACTGGAAAGTATGGATCGGTCTTTCAGTGATTCTTATTGCGATTGCCTACACAATTCCACTCATTGATATAATCGAAAATGCGCCAAGTTCACCCGGATTCAAGTTTTGGTAAAAAGAGGGTGTCCCAAAAGAATCAAATTTGGGACACCCTCTTCTTTCTATGATTAGTTTCTTAATTTTAGTTTTTGGTTTTCAATGACATATATACGATCTGCTGCACGTTCAATAAACCTGCGATCATGTGATACGAGGATAACAGTTCCTTCATATCCTTTTAAAAAACGTTCTAACGCTTCAATACAAAAAACATCCAAAAAAATTATCGGCTCATCTAAAATCAGTATATTGTATCTTCCCAAAAACAGTTGACACAATACTAGACGGATCGCTTCGCCACCGCTTAAATCGAAGAAAGTGTCCCTGAGTTTAGCTTCTATCCTCTTTCATAAATACCCGCTGTTTCTTCCGCCATCTTCCATACGAATGCCCTAGCTTACTGTTGTTGATCTGCCGATGATGAAACATCTTGAATTGATAGCCATCGTTTTTATGATCAATGCCGGTACCTTGATCACTACCGTCTATAAGATTCTTTTCCATATCATCAGTTCAGCTAAGTTTAGCTAAAATGGCTATTTATCCAAAAGGGTTATGTAGAAAAAAGGAAAAGAGACAAAATGTGTAGAATAAAAAATTATCTTAAAGAAGAGAGGTTATACAATGGACGAACTAAAGATTAAATCTTATTGCCTCAATCTTCCTAGCTCCGTTCATGATTATCAAACAGATTGGGAAGCTGATCGATATCTAGTGGGAGACAAAATATTTGCGATTATAGGATGTGATCCGAAAGGGAAGCCTATCATTACATTAAAATGCGATCCATATCGTTCCGAAGAATTGAGGGAAACATACAATGGAATCATTCCTGGATACTATATGAATAAGACGCATTGGATCTCCATATATTTTGATTCGAACGTTCCTGATGAAATATTGGAAAACTTGATTTTTCATTCGTATGAACTAGTCTTTCAAAAATTGCCTAAAAAAATACAAAGGCAAATCAAACAGGAAGCTTTGGAAAATAACAATACTTGAAATGGAGAAAAAATATAAAACTGATTTTTGCAAAGGGATGGATGAGAAAATTAACAGGAAATAAAAGGAAATATCCATTGCTTGAATGGTCGGCATCTATTATTATTGCTGTTTTAATAGCGGCAATTGTTCGTTCTTTCCTTTTCACTTCCACTGTGGAAACCAACTTTAAGCAGCCAAGACCGGATGATTGTATCGAAATAGGTACACCAAAAAGATTTGATATTATCGTTTTTCATGCTAAGGAAAATCAAAATTATATTAAGCGGGTCATAGGATTGCCCGGAGATAAAATCGAATATAAAAATGACGTATTATATATTAAAGGAAAAGCATATGAGGAAAAATATTTAAACAAATATAAAGAAAAAATTAAAGAACAATTTGGCAAAGATACACTTCTTACTGACGATTTCACTGTAAAAAGTTTATGGGGTTATGAAAGGGTGCCAAAAGACACTTTATTAATAGACGCATTAGTAAAGATAGCCGTCATATTGGAGTCATACCAATGAAAGAAGTGGTGGGTAATGCAAAATTTATTTTTTGGCCGCTAACTGATGCTAAAATGATCAAATAACATCCACCAATCCAATAAAAGATACGGAATGTTCTTTTGTATGGCTGCCAGCTGCACTGTCCAAGGATGGTATTAAAATCGCTATTTAAAGCATGATCTTGATTTAGGAAGTTTTTAACACAAGAGCAGAAGGAAGATAAGAAGAGGATCTCCCATACAGAACTTTCTTTGTACGCTAAAAAGAGAAACCGGACGCTTTTTTACGCCCGGTTTTTTTAACTGTAAACATCAAAAAAATGGCTTCATCGTCTTTTTCAGCACTTCAACAGAATGGGCGAATTGCATGCTTTCTTCTTCGTTTAAAGGCAGCTCAATGACTTTTTGTATGCCATTTCTGTTGACAACCGCCGGAATGCCGATATAAATATCATCATGTCCGTATTCTCCGTTTAAATAAGCAGAAACGGTTAAAATGGAGTTTTCATTTTTCAATATCGCTTTTGTTAAACGGACAAGCCCTAGTGCAATTCCATAATAAGTGGCTCCTTTTTTGTTAATGATATGGTAGGCGGCTTCGCGTACGTTAACGAAAATATCTTCCATATCTTCTTTTTTGTAGTCGGGGTATTTCTCGATTAATTGGAGAACGGGAATGCCGCCGATATCAGCATGGCTCCAGACGGGCAGTTCGGTGTCGCCATGTTCGCCAATAATGTATGCATGAACATTTTTCGGGTCAATTTTAAAATAATCTCCTAGCAAATAACGGAATCTGGCTGTGTCTAAAATAGTGCCGGAACCGATGACCCGCTCTCTAGGAAATCCAGAAAACTTCCATGTTGCATATGTTAAAATATCAACTGGATTTGTTGCGATTAGGAAAATGCCATTAAACCCGCTGTCTGTAACATTTTTTACAATATTTTTAAAAATAGAGATGTTTTTTTCAACAAGATCCAATCGGGTTTCTCCCTTTTTTTGATTGGCTCCAGCACATATGACAACAATGTCGGCGTCTTTACAATCCGAATAATCTCCATACCAAATATTCATGTGAGATGGGGCGAATGGCATTCCGTGGTTTAAATCCATCGTATCACCGATTGCCTTTTCTTTGTTAACATCAATAAGCACCAACTCTTCTGCGACTGCTTGATTTAAGAGGGCGAAAGCATAGCTGGAACCGACAAGGCCTGTCCCGATTAATGCTACACGGTTAACCTGTTTGATAGCCATAGAAAATGCTCCTTTCTAATTTTGTGAAAAAGTTCACAAATATATTGTACACCAAATGGTGCTTGTATAGTTATGAAAATTTTTTGAAAAAATGAAAATCCCGCATAAAACGGGATTTATCTGGGAGAATAGGTTGCAAGACCGTAAGGATACGTATATTCGATTGGTTCATCAAATGTAACATAATTCAAATAAACCATCAAAAGCAGGTAGCGTCTTCCTGTTTGCGGATCGCTTAATATGAGATGATCCCTTCCGGCAGCCTCAATAACTCCCCGAAACACTTTTGCAGGCCATTGTGGATTATTTTCAAAGGTCATGTAAACGGTGGCCATTTTTCCTTTATTTAAACGCAATATATTTTCAATATACGACTCTTCAAGGGGCAGCATACCAGGTACATGCTGGCCGGCGGCTGCACCTCCTTGAGCGGGAGGAGAAGCTCCAATGACAGATCCGCTTGGTGCATAAAATCCATAGGGGTAAGTTGGCTGTACCGGGGGAGTTGACGGCGCCGAATAAACTTGCTGCTGCCGATTCGGTTGGCTTTTTTTGCTCAATTTAAACACCTCCTAATACCTGTATACACCTGGACAAACAGATTGGGCAGGAAAGTAAAAGCAATGGGATTTATATCTGCCTGCATTGTATTGGTTATACCATGTAGGGGGGCAATCGCCGACAGGTTTAAAAAACCATAAAGAAGTTTCAGCAGGATGATAACGGTTTCCATTAATCAATTTTCTTACTAAATTGATTTCGTTTTGCCTTGCCGCTTGATAAAAGTAACCTTTTTGAGTTGCTTCAAATCCGCCGGGGCTTTGGAAAACCATATGCCGGATAGTGCGGATGCCTCTAAAGTCCAAGCAATTGGCCAGAACGCGGTTTACCCCTACATTGCCGACGAGAAGCATTCCTAAATTTCCATCCCCCTCTGCTTCAGCCCGTATTAATCTTGCCAAAAGTTTTACTTCTTCTTCAGTATGTGGGTATAATAGCCATTGTTTCACCTTCCTTTTTCATGGAAAACGAAAAACCAACTTTTGATCGTTCATTTCAATGTATGTGAAGGAAAATTTTTTTATAACCGTTTGAAAAAAAAACGCAACCTTATAACAAATGTCATAAAGTTGCGTCCATTGCATGTGTGAATAAGTTATTGAAGTGCCCTCCATCTTATTACACACAATTTAATTGACAATTATAAAATTGTTGTAAGATAGCATAGTGAGCCTAGAGTAGGTCTTATTTTGGCATGGGAAAATTAATTTTAGGAAGAAGGAGCACCCCTTCCTCCTAAAATTAATTCACGGAATCCCCTTGACTAATCGTAAGAAAAATGAAGCAAGTGGAGAAAAAGCAGCTCGTTTTTCTCCACTTGCCTTTTTGTATGTTTCAATTTTTATCTGTGCCTGCTGCTTTCAGAATGTTGTGCGCTAATGCCACAATCTTTTTTTACACATGCAGAAAAGCTGCCACTTTTTCAGGCTGCAAAATGTTGCCGACGAAAAATGAACCAAATTCTCCGTAGCGGGCGCTTGCTTCATCAAAACGCATTTCATATACAAGTTTTTTAAATTGCAAGACGTCGTCTGAGAATAACGTGACGCCCCATTCCCAATCATCAAAACCGACTGATCCAGTAATGATTTGCTTCACTTTATCCCCGTACTTTCTGCCAATCATTCCGTGGCTTCTCATCAGGCTGCGCCGCTCTTCCATTGGCAGCATATACCAGTTGTCATTTCCTTGGCGCCGCTTGTCCATCGGATAAAAACAAATGTATTTTGTTTTTGGCAAAATCGGGTATAGCCGAGAGCGGACATAAGGATTTTGATATGGGTCGCCATCGCTGCCGCTTGCCAAATAGCTGCTTAATTCGACAACAGAAACATAAGAGTAAGCGGGAGCAGTGAATTCAGCGAGTTTTGTTTTGTTAAATTCCGTTTCGATTTCATTAAGTTCTTCCATCGTTGGCCGGAGAAGCATGATCATCAAGTCGGCCTTTTGCCCGACGATCGTATATAAAGCATGGCTTCCATTTCCTTCTTTTTCAGCAGCCGTCCATTTTTCCAATAAGTTTAGAAATTCATGAATTGCTTGTTGACGTTCATCACTCGACAAAGTTTTCCAAGCGCTCCAGTCAATGGAACGGAAATCGTGCAAACAGTACCAGCCATCAAGCGTTTCAACCGCTTCATTGGTGCGAAGTTCTTCGCTCATAATGACACCTCCATGTTCTAAAAGTTCATTTTTACTATACCACAGTTTATTTCGAAAAATCAGACCGCAAGCCTGTGACAATTATGTGAAATGAAAAAAAAATTTTCCGTGTAAACGTTCTAATGGCGGCTTTTGGTTTGAATTTATCCTTCAGAAGAGTATGCTAAAAGATGGATGAAGCACAATAAGATGAAGAAAAAATATAAAGGAGGAATGATTTTGGCGGATTTGTTTTCTGGACTGAAAAATAAAGTGCAGGGAAAAGAAGTGAAAATTGTTTTCCCTGAAGGGTTGGATGAGCGGATTTTAACGGCTGCAGCCCGGCTGAAAAAAGACAAATTAGTGCAGCCGATCTTAATTGGCGATGAAGCAAAAATTCAAGAAAAAGCAGTGCAATTAGGTGTATCCGTTAATGGGATTGAAGTGTATACCCCTTCTCATTATGAACAA
The DNA here is from genome assembly GCF_056032925.1 of Aeribacillus sp. JST-2. Classification (NCBI taxonomy): domain Bacteria; kingdom Bacillati; phylum Bacillota; class Bacilli; order Caryophanales; family Bacillaceae; genus Aeribacillus; species Aeribacillus sp. JST-2. Next base: position 56,666 of record NZ_JBVVUU010000010.1, on the reverse strand, counting down.
TTTGAAGAACTTGTTCAAGCGTTTGTAGAACGCCGGAAAGGGAAAGCGACAGAAGAGGACGCTCGGAAGCTTCTTTTGGATGAGAACTATTTTGGAACGATGCTAGTGTATACAAAGAAAGCGCACGGGCTTGTGAGCGGAGCTGCACATTCCACAGCTGATACAGTCCGCCCCGCATTGCAAATCATTAAAACAAAACAAGGGGTGAAAAAAACATCCGGAGTTTTCGTTATGGTCCGCGGGGAGGAAAAATACATTTTTGCAGATTGCGCCATCAATATTGCTCCTGACAGCCAAGATTTAGCCGAGATAGCCGTAGAAAGCGCAAATACGGCCAAAATGTTTGATATCGAACCCCGCATTGCCATGTTAAGTTTTTCAACGAAAGGATCGGCAAAATCGCCGGAAACAGAAAAAGTGGCGGACGCTGTGAAATTGGCAAAAGAATTGGCTCCGAATTTAGTTATAGACGGCGAATTCCAGTTTGATGCTGCGTTTGTACCGTCCGTTGCGGAAAAGAAAGCTCCCCATTCCATCATTAAAGGGGATGCCAATGTATTCATTTTCCCTAGCCTCGAGTCAGGAAACATCGGTTACAAAATTGCGCAGCGCCTCGGCGGTTTTGAAGCGATCGGCCCCATTCTCCAAGGCTTGAATGCACCGGTAAACGACTTATCGCGCGGTTGCAATGCTGAGGATGTTTACAAACTGGCAATTATTACTGCTTGTCAATCGCTTCAATAAAAAACTTTCAACCCCTTCGTAAGGAACAGAAAAGATTTTTGGTTTCCTGATGAAAGGGCATTTCTTTTCCAAACAAAATTGATTGCCTCAGGAGAGCGTTTGTGTAACATCTTACGGGAAATCGGCAACGTTTGTTATGCAGGAGAAAACGGAAGGGAATCATTCACGGAAGCAACATCCATGGAAAAAGCAGGGAATTTTGCCAAGAAAATCCCTGCTTATCGTTTTTATGTTCAGCCTATAAAATTTCCGTATAGCTTTAAGGGGAATGGTTCAAGGAAGGCAGATTTATTCTTCGTTTTCCGAAACAAGCAGACCTTTTTTTAATTCATCGCTGGAACGATCCCACATCCCCTGATCGTGATTGCGTAAAAATTGCGCCAGCACCTTTTTCGAACTGTCATCCATGTGATCGACAATAATATGCCGTTTCAATGATTTATCCATGCGATTGACATGTTCTGGCAATGATTTATAGCCGCGTCTTGCCTCACGGTCAACCGTCATATAACATGCCGCAACACCGGCATAATATGGACCTTCTTCTTTTCTGTCGATCGTAACCCAAACGAGCCAATATGGTTTTCCATTTGGGACATCTTCCTTCACATGAGTGAATTTGATGCCTCGCTCAACTTGGCTTCGAGCGTGCATCGCACCAATATCAACGAACGCTTCTTTTCCTTCAATATCAATCAGGACAGGAGAAACATTTTCCAAACTGAGTGTCCCGGCGCCAAAGCCGCGATGGCCGTCAGTCGGATCATTTTTAATGATTTGAAATTCCACCTTTTTCTTTTTTTCTGTCATGTCCAGTTTCCTCCTTTAAAAGAAAGGTTGCAAAATGGCATGGAAGAAAGCAACCACAATGCTGCTTCCCCACTCGAACCAAGGATGAATAATATATTGATCAAGAGGAGTCAAAACAATGATTAAAAAGATAAGCACTCCATAGTTTTCATATTGCGTGAGCTTTGCCCGAATATGCCTTGGTGATAAATCTTCAATGATCCGATAACCGTCAAGCGGCGGAAAAGGCAGCAAGTTAAAAATGAACAGCATGATATTTAAAGATATAAAAATGTTAAAGAATTGTTCAACCATGCTAACGGATTGATAGGAAAAGGCTGAAAATACATCGAAGGAAATGAAAATGTTCCAAATCAGGAAAGCAATAAAGGCGATTCCTGCGTTGCTTAAAGGCCCCGCAACGGAAACCAGCACACCGGCCAAACGTGGATTTTTAAAATAAAAACGGTTTACCGGAACAGGTCTTGCCCAGCCAAAACCGGCTAAAAAAATCAAAATAGTTCCGATCGGATCAAGATGAGAAATGGGGTTCAAAGTTAACCTTCCTTGATTTTTCGCTGTCGGATCCCCAAATTTGTATGCGACAAACGCGTGGGAAAACTCGTGCAGCGTAAAGCCTATGATCAATGCGATGACCACAAACGGAATGACGTTTAAATCGTAATATAAAAATGGCAAAAGGCGCCCTCCTATCTCAACAAACTATCCATCATCAAGTATACTATAGTTGGGAACAAAATACATTATCTATAGAAAAGAGGAGATATTTTATGCCGTATGTTACAGTAAAAATGTTGGAAGGCCGCACGGAGGAGCAAAAAAAGGCGCTCGTGGAAAAGGTAACGGAAGCTGTTTGCGAAACGACAGGAGCATCTAAAGAGAAAGTGGTTGTGTTTATCGAAGAAATGAGTAAAAACCATTACGCTGTCGGCGGCAAGCGGATGAGTGATAATTAAAAGCATGGTAAGACAGTTTTCATAAACTTATGTTTATTCTAACGATCAAAAAAGTGAAAGCTGCGAGCCGGCTCTTGCAGGCTCGCAGCGGCTTAATTATTGCCGGGGGAAAAAGCAGCCCTTCTGGATGACAGCCGGTTCGGAAAATCTGCAGCATCAGCTGCCGGTTTTTTTCTTGCGTAATTCCTCAATATATTGATAGGCGGATTCAATTTCTTCCTCTGTGTAGCGCTGCTTTTTTTTCAACGTAAAAACTTTTTCCTTCACTTCATCCTTGTCCAAGTGTTCAAAATATAAAATTGTGGAAACAAGTTCTAAAAAGCGGGCTGGCTTCTCATTTAAATCATTAATGAAGATGTCTAATTCCGGCATGTCCAAATGATAATGGCTTAAAAATTCCTCTCCGGATGCTGTAAGAGAATATTTATATTGATAATAACCGCCCTTCTTTTCCTTCACTTCATCGACAAAACCGAGATTGCAAAGCTCTTCAATGCGGAGAGTCAGCTCCTCCGAGTACGGGCCGTAAAAGTGAAACTGAAACTTCTCATAAAAAGGAAAATCAAGTTTTTTGGCGATATACATTATTTTTTGCAGTTTTTTCCGTCCGACAATTTCCTTTGAGACCGCCAAAACTTTCATTAGTTTTGCATGATCGGTTAACACGCCCTTCATCTCCTCATTTAAAATCTGTCGATCCCATTAAGAGTTGTAAAATACTTTGTTTTGCCCTTTGTTTCGTGGAAAAATCTTTTAAGAAATCAAGCGGAAAATATAATTTATGATCGGTTCTTCTTTTTCCCGTGATCGCATCGACAATTTCGGATTCCCTTGAAAGTTCCCGTATGTCTCCGTTCGGCATCAGCAAATGAATCGGCAGCCGTTCTTCCTCTTCGCCCGGACGGTAAAAATCGTAGGGGAGATCGGAAGAGGAATCAACGACTAAATAATATTCAGGATCTATTTCCGCTTTTTTAAATAAACTTGTCAGTTCCATCAGTTTCGTCCATTCTTCATTTGACGGTTGAAATTCAACATATTTAAACAGCCGCCTGTTTATAAATCTTTGGCAAAGATCGCTTAAAATCTTATCTTGTTCGTTCTGCCATGCCTGAAAATAGTATAAAATGATCGATTCATCGAGTTTTAAATAATCATCGACTGAGACCTTACCTTTAAAAATCGAATAAAAATGGACTGGCCCGGTTTGAAAAGGATAGCCGTTCTCAAATAAAGACTTCGCCCTGTGCAGAATTTTGGACAGTATCACTTCCGCACTTCTCGTAACAGGGTGGAAATAAACTTGCCAATACATTTGATATCGGCTCATTATGTAATCTTCCACTGCGTGCATGCCGCTGTATTTAATCACAACTTGGTCTTCTCTCGGCCTCATGACGCGCAAAATGCGTTCCATATCAAAATGGCCATACTGAACGCCGGTGTAAAAAGCATCCCTCTGTAAATAATCCATTCGGTCGGCGTCAATTTGGCTTGAAATGAGGCTGATGACCTGTTTGTTTTTGTATGTTTTGGCAATCACTTCCGCCACCTTTTTGGGGAAATCCGCTCCCACTTTGGAAAGCACCTTATTGATTTCCGTATTGCCTAAAATAATTTCTTGTGTAAAAACCTCGTGATCCAAATGGAAGACCTTTTCAAACGAATGTGAAAACGGCCCGTGCCCAACATCGTGCAAAAGGGCAGCGCATAAGCTCAACAGCCTTTCATCTTCGTTCCATTCAGGTCTCCCGCGAAACACATCGTCAACGATGCGGCGGACAATCTCGTAAACTCCCAGCGAATGGTTAAAACGGCTATGCTCGGCTCCATGAAAGGTGAAAAAGGTTGTTCCGAGCTGGCGGATCCTGCGCAATCGCTGAAATTCTTTCGTCTCGATCAGATCCCAAATGACTTTATCACGGACATGGATATAGCGGTGAACCGGATCCTTAAACACTTTTTCTTCCGACAGCTTTTCATTCGCATAAGCCATTTTTTTCCCTCTTCCGTTTAGACATGACTATATTATATCTCGTTTCAACCGCCGTGAACACCTGCTCTTTTTGAATTTTTCAGGAATAAAAAATCACCTGCTAAAGGAATGGCAGCTCGCAGGTGATGTTTATTTTTTTAGCTTTGATTTCACTTTTTCCAGCAATTCTTCCTCTGTTAAAGCGGCGACAGGACGATTATTGACAAAAACGAACGTCTTTTTTCTCCCCGGTCCGCAGTAAGACTGGCAGCCAATATCGATGGCGGCATCCGGATCTAATTGTTTTAATTTTGGTATTAGCGTTTTTAAGTTAGGTGCTTTGCAGTCGTCGCAAACGCGGAATTCATTAGCCATAATGTTTATGCAACCCTTTCTATAACATCAACACTATCCGGTAGTATACCTCGGAAAATGGTTGAAATCAAGTTAGGCAGCTTCTGAAAAGGATATATTGCTCCATCTGGGATATCTTCCAATTTAACCTCAGATCGACACGAGAAATATTTTGCACCCAGCGCTTGTGAACTTTCTTCTTCTTTTTCCTTTAGAGTGGTTTTACGGAAAAGTTAATAAAAATCTACTATCCTTGTATGTAAATTTAAAAATTTGGAAAAAATGAGGGTAGCAGGCAAAATAGTATTGAAGAATAAGGGAGTTGGAAAAGAGTGAAAAAAAGACAAGATGCTTGGACTGAAGAAAATGATTTGCTTTTGGCGGAAACCGTCTTGCGCCATGTGCGGGAAGGGAGCACACAATTAAACGCCTTTGAAGAGGTCGGCGATAAATTAAACCGCACATCAGCTGCTTGCGGCTTTCGCTGGAACGCTGTTGTCCGCCGCAAGTACGAGAAAGCTTTGCAGCTTGCCAAAAAGCAGCGGAAGCAGAGAATGAGAGCATTGGGCAAAGGGCAGGCGGCCAAGAAAAAATTGCTTTATTCGCCGCCTGAACCGTCGCCCAATGAGCTTTCCGATTTAAATTTAATGCCAACTTCAGAGACTACTAATCATCAAGAACAGGTTGTATCAACGGAATTAACGCTTGATCGGGTGATTGACTTTTTAAGAACGTATCAAGGCAGCAACACTCATGCGGAAGTATTAGAACAGGAAAACGAACGTTTGAAAAAAGAAAATGAAGAGCTGGTCAAGAAAAACGAAGAATTAGAAAAAAAGCTTGCTAAGCTTGAAGAACAATCGCAAACCGTTCAAGAAGATTATGAAACATTGATGAAGATCATGAATCGGGCAAGAAAGATGGTGCTGTTTGAAGAAGAAGAACGCCCGGCGACAAAATTCAAAATGGATCGCAACGGCAATCTTGAAAAAATGGCGGAATAGCCGAAAGGTCAAAGAAGTTGTCCGAAAAATGGTTTTTTCAGCCCAATCATGAAAAAAGTAAGACCAAAGAATGCTTTAAATCAACATTCTTTGGTCTTTTATTTGAAAACATGTGACACTAAAATGGGCTTTTCAGACAGCCCATTTGCGCATTTACTGGCGGATAAAAAGTTCAAACAAAGCCATAATCTTTTAAATTGTCCTGTTTCTTTGCAATCCATCAACCAATGAAGGATATTTCATTCATTTCTTTGCTGGGAGAGATTGTTTTCGTTCATGCGTGCATTTGTGAAGACGGAGGTGGACATTTGCGGGCTTTGCCTGGCAAAATCAATATAAGCGTCAGGGTCATTTGCGATTTCTTCTATTTTGACAAGCGTTTTATATAAATCTTTTAGTTCCTCCAAATATTTTTTATGGACATCAATGGAAAATGGCTGGCTGCCGATTTGAAACTTCATTTCCACATCTAAATCAATTGTTCCCGCTGTTTCCAGCATGACGTTTGAAATGCGGTGAAGATAGTAGTCGTAGCGTTTTAATGTGCGCTTTTTCTGACAGCCTTGTTCCATTAACATGGATCAATGCTTTGTTTATAAAACAATATTCGTCCGTCTGAAGTAAATTTTCTCTCCGTCTTCATGCAATACATAATCATCTGCTTCCGTTTTGTCATAGTCCTCAGGCTTGATGATGACAGTTCCGATGTCGCCCTTAAAACATCGGCGGCTTCTTTTTTAAACATGAAAAATCCCTTTTCTTAATTAACCTTGAATAAAAATTTTTCATTTCTTTCGACCATTCTCGCAAAATTTGTTTCCAATAATTCGAGTTCATATGGCGTCAGACTGGAACTATAGATGGCTCCGCCCTCCAATTTCAACGCTGCGTAAAGATCGCGAATTAAATGCTGAACGGTAACATTTGTTTTCAGCAATTCATTTAAAGAAGCCATCGTTTCTGGAATCACCTTTGGATATTCAAAATTTGCGGCTTCGCCTTTTACGGCCAGCTCATAAAAACGTTTAATGGTTTCGGCTCGGTCTGCTCCGCTTCCTGTTACACATATATAAATTTGAACGGCAACCCCTTTGCGGAGGCGGCGTTGGGAGATGCCGGCAAATTTTTTTCCTTCGATGCTGAGATCGTAGCTCCCTGGACAATACGAACCGGCAATTTCCCCTGCCTCAATTTCTGCTCCATATTGTTTCAGCATAAAGCGAATCAACTCCAGCATGGCATCATACCCGCGGTTAATATCGATACCTTTATCCTTTTCCGGAAGAATGAGCGAAATGTTTAAAATTCCTTCATCCAAAACAACTGCTAATCCCCCGGAATTTCGTACGATCACTTCGTATCCCTTTTCTGTCAAAAAATCGACACCATCTCTTAAATATGGGGTTCTCGTATCTTGTATGCCTAACACAATTGTATTTCTGTGCACCCACGTTCGAACGGTTGCGGGGGACAATCCGCCGCCGACAGATGTGCAAAGCGTATCATCATAGGCGAATGATTGTTTTGCGTCAAAATAGAGGCCTAATTGGGAATGGTCGATAATTCTCCATTCCGGCTGCATTAGTAATTCGTTCATTTACGCGGTAAATCCTTTCAGTCTTAAAATGATTTATTCTAGTATATCATAGAAAAACATTTCTTTTTCAAAAAGCGGCGCAGGCAATGTAAGCGCCTGCGCCAATGGATAGCAGCAACTTTTAACGATTGGGAGAAGTCTCTCAAGAAAGATTAAAGCCATGGTAGAAGCCTTCTGAAGAAAGGTTCATGTTTCGGATGCGGTCCATTTTCTTCCGGATCTTCCTTCTTTTTTTGGGCATGTTCCATGCATTTTCTTTTTGGTTCAGTCCCTTTCAAATAATAAGTGAGACGGGAGACAGGGCATCCTTCTGCAGCAAGCAACCCATTCGCCGGATCTACTTTGACCCCGACGACTCCGCCGGGCGGATCAAAAGGATGGACAGGTTTGTCTTTTAAAGCTTCTTCCATAAAAGTTGCCCAAATTTTTTTGGCATAGCTCCGTTCCTCGACTTTGTCGATCGTCTTCGCTTTGTCATAGCCGATCCACACACCAGCGACGAGCTGTGGGGTAAAACCGATCATCCAGCTGTCCGTTTTTGTTGTTCCCGATTTTCCAGCATACGGCCTAGATAGTTGATCGATAATGTTTTCACCGGTGACCGTTGTGTAGCTGTTTAAAGTCCTGTCAAACATGCCTGTCATTAAATGGGTCGTAATAAAAGCCGTCTGTTGGTTTAACACATATTCCTCTCTTCGCTTTTGCTCATACAAAACATTGCCGTTCTTATCGACAATTTTCCGAATCAGCGTCGGCTCCATTTTCTTGCCTCCATTGGCTAAAATCCCGTAGGCGTTGACCATATCAATGACTCTTACAGAAGCAGTGCCCAATGCTGATGAAGGGATTTTTGGGAAGCTTTCGCTGCCGATGCCGACGGATTGAGCCGTTTCGCTTAATTCATCCATTCCGATTAACAGGTGGGTTTTGACGGCGTAAATGTTATCTGAAAGCGCCAGAGCTTCTATTAATGTAATGTCTTCGTTGGCATAATAGCCGTTGTAATTATTGGGAGAATAAGTATTCCCTTCTTCCAAGCGGAACGTTGTCGGTTCGCTCTTTAACGTTGTCGACGGTGTAAATCCGTTCTCCAGCGCCTTATAGTATAGAAACGGTTTAATGGTAGACCCCGGCTGCCGTTTTGCTTGTGTTGCACGATTAAAAGGGCTCTGTTCATAATTGCGTCCGCCTATTAATGCTTTCACTTCACCTGTTTCCGGGTCGGTTGCGACAAAAGCAACTTGAATGTCGCTATTGCGATTGATGATATGCTGAACAGCTGATTCAGCCATTTTTTGCAGATGAGGATCAAACGTTGTATAAATTTTAAGCCCCATTGTTTCGATCAGTTTTTCATCGCCTTTTAAAATTTCCCTCACTTTTTTCATGACCTCGTCTTGAAAATACGGAGCCAGCCTTTCTTTCGTTTGAACATCACGTTTCGTTTGAAAATCCAGTTTTTCTTTTGATGCGAGCTCGGCCTCAGTTTTGGTAATATACCCTTCTTTTTCCATCATCAATAAGATGGTCTCTTGTCTTTCTTTGGCTAAATCAAAATTGACATATGGCGAGTAAGTGTGAGGGCCTTTTGGAATGCCGGCCAAAAGGGCGGCTTCTGCAAGGGATAATTCGTTTGCATGTTTGTTAAAATAATAACGGGAAGCAGCTTCGGCTCCATAAGCGCCATGACCGTAATAAATGGTATTTAAATATCCTTCCAAAATTTTCTTTTTGCTGTAATTCATTTCTAAACGAATCGTATAAAATGCCTCTTTTAATTTCCGCATCCACGTCTTATCAAAACCTAAATATAAATTGCGGGCGTATTGCTGAGTAATCGTGCTGGCTCCCTGAACTTTGGCCATTGCTTTTAAATCCGCAATGGCGGCGCCGGCAATCCTTTTATAATCAAATCCATGATGATCAAAAAAATTTTTGTCCTCGACCGCTATTGTTGCATCAATTAAATATGGGGAAATGTCATCCAACTTAACCCAGAAACGGCGCTCCCCGTGATGTTCCTCGCCGATCTTTGTGCCATCACTTGCATATATCACCGCCGATTCCGGCACAACCAAAGATGGAGCTCCTTGGGCTTTCGCCACAAGCAGGACAATGGAGATGCAAATGAATGCAAAAATGAAAATAAAAAAATGGATAAAAAACAATGCACGAATCGTTTTTATTGTTAAACGCATGCGCTTGGACGCGATTGCTTCCACGTTTTGTCACCTCTTCAACCGTCCGTTTTGTTATTCAGTATGAGGTGATTCATTGGTTTTTAAACGCACGGCTATGAAAAAATGAAATTTATTCTTTGCAATTTTGCTAGATTCCACTATACTTTTTTTGAGGTTTGTATCTTGTCTGTTCCATTTGGAAAACATAATGGAAATTACATGATGAAAGGAAGAGTTCACTTGGGAGGACTTTGGTATACTGAAAAGCAAACGGAACATTTTGGAATCACGATGAAGATTAAGCGGACTTTACATACAGAACAGACCGAGTTCCAAAAACTCGAAATGGTTGAAACAGAAGAATTTGGAAACATGCTTTTTTTAGACGGCATGGTGATGACATCGCAGCGAGATGAATTTGTCTACCACGAAATGGTTGCGCATGTTCCGCTGTTTACCCATCCGAATCCGGAATACGTGTTGGTTGTCGGCGGCGGGGACGGCGGCGTCATTCGTGAAGTGTTAAAGCATCCGAGTGTCAAAAAGGCAACGCTTGTTGAAATAGACGGGAAAGTGATCGAGTATTCCAAAAAATATTTGCCTGAAATTGCCGGAAAATTGGATGATGATCGTGTTGACGTAAAAGTGGATGATGGCTTTATGCATATTGCCAAAAGTGAAAATGAATATGACGTCATTATGGTTGATTCGACTGAACCTGTTGGACCGGCTGTTAACCTTTTTACAAAAGGGTTTTATGCTGGCATCGCCAACGCCTTGAAAGAGGACGGCGTCTTTGTCGCTCAAACGGACAACCCGTGGTTTAAGGCGGAACTCATCCGCAGCGTTTTTCATGATGTAAAAGAGATTTTTCCGATTACCCGCTTGTATACGGCTAATATTCCAACATACCCGAGCGGATTATGGACGTTCACCATCGGATCGAAAAAATACGATCCGCTGAAAGTGGCAGATGAGCGTTTTCATGAAATGGATACAAAGTATTATACGAAAGAAATCCATAAGGCTGCTTTTGTTCTTCCAAAATTTGTTTCCGATTTAATTAAATAGACTGTACTTATGTGTGGGGTGATGCCGATGCGTTTTGATGAAGCCTATTCAGGTAATGTTTTCATCAAAAGCCATCCTGATTTTGAGGAAAGTGAAGCTGTCATTTATGGAATGCCGATGGATTGGACGGTGAGCTTCAGACCCGGTTCTCGTTTCGGTCCCGCCCGGATCCGGGAAGTATCCGTCGGGTTGGAAGAATACAGCCCGTATTTGAAATGCGAGCTTGGGGAAGTGAAATATTATGATGCAGGCGATATTCCGCTTCCGTTCGGAAATGCTCAGCGCAGCATCGAGATGATTGAAGAGTTTGTTGATAAAATTTTGGATGCGGGAAAATTTCCCCTAGGAATCGGCGGCGAGCATCTCGTTACTTGGCCGGTCATAAAAGCAATGTATAAAAAATATCCGGATTTGGCTGTTATCCATATGGATGCCCATACTGACCTCCGGGAAGATTATGAAGGCGAGCCATTGTCGCATGCAACGCCGATCCGCAAGGTGAGCGACATGATCGGACCGGAAAATATTTTTTCCTTCGGCATTCGTTCCGGAATGAGAGAAGAGTTTGAATGGGCGGAAGAAGTTGGATTGTACATCGCCAAATTTGAAGTGCTCGAGCCATTGAAACAAGTCTTACCGAAGCTTGCCGGACGCCCTGTATATGTCACCATTGATATTGATGTGTTGGATCCGGCGCATGCACCAGGAACAGGGACGGTTGATGCAGGCGGGATTACGTCAAAAGAATTGCTTCAAGCAATTCATGAAATTGCCCTTTCGAAAGTAAACGTTGTTGGCGCTGATTTAGTCGAGGTAGCACCTGTTTATGATCATTCGGAACAAACAGCGAACACAGCGAGCAAACTGATTCGCGAAATGATTTTAGGCTTTGTTGCAAAGAAAAAGTAAACCGATTTTTTGGCCATAGTGCTTGCTGCTATGGCTTTTTATTATACGTTTCTCACAAAATACTCCGATATTTCCTTAAAAAATCGGCCAAACTTTTGCAAAAGCTTTAATCTAAGCAAATTTTCAACTAGAATAAAAAGTAAATTGCTTTTTAAAGGATGGAATGGCATGCGTATACCTGTCCAAATTATTGTGAAAAGCACGGTTTGTCATGATCAAGGTGAAGAGGAACATATTGAGTTTTCGACAACAGGGGAGTTTTTAAAAAAAGAGCAAGCTTTCTATCTTACGTATCAAGAAAGCCAAGAAGTGGGAAACATCAAAACAGTCATGAAAATAAGCGGCGGGCATCTGCTTCTCATTCGATCTGGCGCCGTGCACTCTAGACAACTTTTTCAAAAAGGAAAAAAAACGTACACCTATTATGAAACACCTTACGGAAGTTTGCGGCTAGCGGCAGAAACCAAACGGTTCCGCTGGCATACAGACGGAGAAAAACATGGTACACTAAATTTGGAATATTTGCTTGAAATCGAAGGGGATCAGGCGCATTTACACCGTTTGGCGATTCAATTCAAAAAGGAGGATGAAATGAATGAATATCGTCGATGAATTGAAGGAGCGGCTGAAGGAAGAAATAAAAGCTGCGGTTTTAAAAGCGAATCTGGCGGAAAAAGAACAAATTCCTGAAGTGATTATAGAGGTGCCGAAGGATAAAGCGCATGGTGATTATTCAACAAATATGGCGATGCAGCTTGCACGCATAGCGAAAAAAGCGCCGCGCAATATTGCTGAAGAACTTGTCGGCTATATCGACAAAACGAAAGCATCGATCAATAAGATTGATATCGCAGGACCGGGCTTCATCAATTTTTATATAAACCCTCAATACTTAACAAAGTTGATTCCCGAAATTATTGGAGCCGGTGAAAAATACGGCGAATCGAATGTAGGAAGGGGCCAAAAAGTCCAAGTTGAGTTCGTTTCCGCTAATCCGACTGGTGACCTTCATTTAGGACATGCGCGGGGAGCTGCGTTTGGCGACTCGCTTTGCAATATACTGGAAAAAGCCGGATATGACGTAACTCGGGAATATTATATCAATGACGCAGGTAACCAGATTCATAATTTGGCTCTGTCAGTAGAAGCCCGTTATTTAGAGGCGCTCGGAAAGGAGGCGGAAATGCCGGAGGACGGCTACTACGGGCAGGATATTATTGAAATTGGTAAAAAAATTGCCGAACAATATGGCGACAGCCTCCTTGAAAAAGATGAAAAGGACCGGCTGGAATTTTTCCGTAAACTCGGCCTTCAATATGAGTTGGATAAAATTAAGAAAGACTTGGAAGAATTTCGCGTTTCCTTTGACGTATGGTATTCGGAAACTTCACTTTATAAAAGCGGCAAAATTGATGAGGCGCTCGACATGCTTCGGAAAAACGGGCATGTTTATGAGCAAGACGGTGCGACATGGTTTCGTTCCACTGCATTTGGAGACGACAAAGACCGCGTTTTAATTAAAAAAGACGGTTCTTATACGTATTTGACGCCGGATATCGCCTACCATAAAGACAAATTGGACCGCGGTTTTGATAAGCTTATCAACATTTGGGGAGCCGATCACCACGGCTATATACCGAGAATGAAAGCAGCGATCCAAGCGCTTGGATACGACAAAGATACGCTTGAAGTGGAAATTATGCAAATGGTTAGCCTCTATAAAAACGGAGAAAAAGTGAAAATGTCCAAACGCACCGGAAAAGCTGTTACAATGCGCGAGTTGATCGAAGAAGTCGGTTTGGACGCCGTCCGTTACTTTTTCGCAATGAGAAGCGGCGACTCCCATATGGATTTTGATTTGGATTTAGCGGTATCAGAATCAAATGAAAATCCGGTTTACTATGCACAATACGCCCATGCTCGCGTATCAAGCATCCTTCGCCAAGGGAAAGAGCTGGGTTTGACTTATACGGAGGACTTGCCCTTAGATGAAATTCAATCCGAAAAAGAAATAGAGCTTTTGAAAAAACTCGGCGAATTTCCAAGCGTTGTCGCCGACGCTGCTGAAAAAAGAATCCCGCACCGCATTACCAATTATATTTTTGAACTGGCGTCCGCTCTTCATAGCTTCTATAATGCAGAAAAGGTGCTTGATCCAAGCAATGAGAAAAAGTCGAGAGCCCGCCTTGGTTTGATGAAAGCAACGCAAATCACGTTGAAAAATGCGCTGACATTGATTCATGTTTCCGCTCCGGAAAAAATGTAAAAAACCCAAATCCGAATTGAACTGCCCCCTGTCAAGTAGAAAATGGAAATAATAAAAATGAGTTAAGCGGCTTTCGCTCTATATTCTATAGGGCTAAGGCCGTTTAATCGTTTTTGATATCTGTCATGATTATAAAATTAGATATATTCTTCTATTGCTTGACAAAGCTCTTCGAATGTCTCGTATTTATTTAAATAATATTTTTCGCATTTGAGCGTGCCCCAATAAGATTCCATCGATCCATTATCAATACATCTTCGTTTTTTACATGAAAATAAAGAGGAAAAAGGAGTGAATTTGCCGTAATAGGAAATTGAAAAAATTTTAAAAATTTACAATAAGGGAGGGTGTTCAGTGACAATCGTTAAAAAAAGTATGGCGGTATTGTCGGCGATGTTTTTCGTATTATTTTTCATAAGCTTTCCGGCAGCAGCAGATGAAAAAACAGAATCATCATCTGTCCAATCTATGGCTATAGGAGGCGTGTATGCGAAAGCATACAGCTGTAATGGCCGATCGAACTGGACGAACACACTTTTCTCAGAAGGGGTAGGTTACAACTGGATTGCCGATACGGCTGTGAAAGGATTTGTCAAAAACGGCTATTCATATGGCGAAGTGCTCGGAGTCGTTTTAAACGATACAATTATTGATTACAGTTATTCCTATACGATCAAGTACGGAAGCACGGGTGCAAAAGTCAAAGCCGTGCAGCAGACTCTCAATTGCCTCGGCTATTCTGCCGGCACGGTCGATGGAATTTTTGGTTCGAAAACGGAAGCGGCAGTAAAAGCCTTTCAACGCGACGAAAGAATAGCGGTTGATGGCATTGTCGGAAAAAATACGTACTATCATTTGTCATTTGCCCGGCGATAAAGAAAGCGGCAGGTTTAACAGCCTGCCGCCGCATGATCAGTTCTGTTATCGATTATTTTGGCGCCCTTGGGAGGATCGACATGAAATAATTTGCTATTGGGGGCAATTTCGATTTCTTTTAGATCGCGAACCGTAAAATTTACAATTTTTTCTCCTTCTTGAATCACGACCGATCTTAACAACTGTCCAAATTTTTTATCAAACCAGTATTCTTCTTTATATTCGTTCGGAATGTTGACTTTAAATTTATCTACTGTGCGTCCGAAAAAGGTATCCGTCCCGATATATTGAACGTTGTTTTCCCCCGCATTGCGAAAAAGCCTAGCCTCATAATTTCCGAATTCCTCTGGCAGCGTTTCGATCGTAAACACGTTTTTTTGCTTGTTGTAGGAATACAAGTTTTTTTCAATCATAATTTCATAATTGCCTTTCCCATCCTCAATTCTGCTTTTGTCTCCTGTGCTGTAACTCTTTAAGATGATTCCGCTGTTCATTTCAATCACGGCATATAATGCTTTTTGTTTTCCGTTTTTTTCCGGGAGCGGTTCATTCATGTTGTCTATTTTTGCAAAAAGAAGAAAACTGATTGCCTGTTGGATAGAAGCGGAACCAGTCGGCGTCAGCGAGAAGCCGGCAGCAAGCAGCACAAATAGTAAGGCTGCCGCCAAAAGATGCTTCCGAAAATGAAATTTTCTTAATCGTTTCGGTTTCCTTTTAAGATGAACGTCTTCAGTAATAGCGATGATAGTTAAAGCTTCGTTCAACTGCTGAAATTCTTTTTTGTATTTTTGGCAGCTGGAACATTGATGGACATGATCTTCGAGGCTGCTGCGCTCTTTTTCGGTTAATAGATCGTATTGAAGAATCAAATCTTGAACTTGCTCACATTTCATTCTGAAAAATCCCCTTTTTTCTGAGGTAAGCCATCAGCTGCTTTCTCCCGCGGAAAATTTTCGTCTTTACTGTGTTGACAGGCAAATTCATTTTTTCGGAAATCTCGGTATAGGATAAACCCGTTTGCCGCAGCAGCAGGATTTTTTTTGTGTCAGGATCCATTTCGTTTAAAGCTGTTTTAACATATTGGATTGTTTGCTTCAAGATGGCCTCAGATTCAGGATTGCCATCAGGGCATTTTTGGAAATTTTGCTGCTGCTGGATATGGCTCAGCAAATCATGATTGCGCTGGATTTTCCGAAGATGATCTGTCGCTGTATTTTTCACAACAGTGGTGATCCAAGCCTGGAAATTGTCAGGCAGCTCATTCGTCTGAAAATATTTATAAATTTTTATGCAAACTTCTTGAACGATATCATCAACGAGAGAATCGTTTTTAACGGTTTTCTGAACCGTTCTTTTAATGTGATGGCGGTTTTCTTTGATTAAATCGACAATTTCAGTTACATCCATCTAAATGCTCTCCTCTTAAATAAGCTGACGAAGAAAAGGCGAAATTTGTTCTATTTAAAAAATAGTTTTTTGTGTATACGATTCAACTCAATATTGGTTTCTATTTCCATAAAACAAATTATAGGAATTGACTGAACGTTCATTCATTATATAATAAAAGTAAGAAACATCGGAAAATTCAGTCTTTTTCTAACGAGGAGCAGTTATTTTTTTGAATGGGGGAACGTGAATGAATGCGCTGTTATGGGTGAATTTTTTGGCGTTTTTGCTTGCAGCAGTCTATGCCATTTATTTGTTTATTTATTTAATTCTAACTAGGGTTGCTTATATTCGGCTCGGAAAAAAAACAGAATTGGACGGGAAGGTAAAAGATCGTCTGCAGCGGATATTAGTAAATGTATTCGGTCAAAGAAAGCTGTTAAAAGACAAGAAAATGGGTTGGGTGCACGTTATCTTTTTTTATGGTTTTATTCTCGTGCAGTTTGGTGCAATGGATTTTATGTTGAAAGGATTGTTTCCGGAAGCCCGACTCCCGTTTGGGCCGGCCTATCCGTTTTTCACCTTTTTTCAGGAAATCGTCACTCTTTTGATTTTGTTGGCCGTTTTGACAGCATTTTATCGCCGTTATATCGAAAAGCTTGTCCGCTTAAAAAGAGGGTTTCAGTCAGGCATCGTCCTCCTTTTGATCAGCGGATTGATGGTATCCGTTCTACTGGGAAACGGAATGCACCTCCTCTGGTATGATGATGAACCGGGGTGGAGTGAACCTGTTGCTTCTTCCGTTGCTTATCTGTTTCACTTCGTTGGAAAGACTGGTGCAGTGGTTGTTTTTTATATTTTATGGTGGATTCATTTGCTGATTTTCCTTACTTTCCTTGTGTATGTTCCTCAATCAAAGCATGCCCATTTAATAGCGGGGCCGACGAATGTCTATTTCAGCCGCCCGAATTCGGGGAAATTAACAAAAATTGATTTTGAAGATGAATCCGCCCAAGTATATGGTGTAAGCAAAATTGAAGACTTTAAGCAAAAACAGCTTCTCGATTTATATGCTTGTGTTGAATGCGGCCGGTGCACCCATTTTTGCCCTGCGACAGGCACTGGAAAAATGCTCTCGCCAATGGATTTAATCTTGAAGCTGCGTGATCATTTAACGGATAAAGGCGCTGCTATTACTGCAAAATCGCCTTGGGTTCCGGCCTTTGTTTTTCGGCATAAAAAAGGAAACCAGCTCGCTTTCAAAGCAAGACAAAAAGGAGTAAAGGAAACAGCGGCTGCCTTGGATGAACAAATAAGCCTTATTGGGGATGTGATTACAGAAGAAGAAATTTGGGCATGTACAACGTGCCGAAACTGTGAGGATCAATGCCCGGTGATGAACGAACATGTCGATAAAGTCATCGACCTTCGCCGATACCTTGTTTTAATGGAAGGAAAAATGAATCCTGATGCACAGAGAGCCATGCAAAACATTGACCGGCAAGGAAATCCTTGGGGGCTGAATCGGAAAGATCGAGAGAAATGGCGCAAATCCCGTGAGGATGTCAAAGTGCCGACAGTAAACGAGCTAGCCAAGAAGGGGGAAGAATTTGAATATTTATTTTGGGTCGGATCAATGGGATCTTATGATCATCGCAGCCAAAAAATTGCCCTATCTTTTGCAAGACTTTTAAATGCGGCGGGGATAACATTTGCCATTTTAGGAAATAAAGAAAAGAACTCAGGCGACACACCCCGGCGGCTAGGAAATGAGTTTTTGTTTCAGGAACTTGCTGCCAAAAACATAGCCGAGTTCAAAAAATATGGTGTAAAAAAGATCGTGACCATTGACCCTCATGCCTACAATATTTTTAAAAACGAGTATCCCGACTTTGGATTTGCAGCCGAAATTTATCACCATACTGAGCTGTTGGCAAAACTTTTAAAAGAAAAAAAGCTCGTTCCGAAATATGAAATCAAGGAAATAGTAACATTTCATGATTCATGTTATCTCGGCAGATATAATGGAGTATACGATCCTCCCCGTGAAATATTGGCGGCTATTCCCGGCGCAAAGCTTGCAGAAATGGAGCGCAACCGGGAATCTGGAATGTGCTGCGGTGCGGGAGGAGGGCTTATGTGGATGGAAGAAGATACAGGATCGCGCATCAATGTTGCCCGCACGGAACAAGCATTGGCTGTAAACCCGACCGTGATTAGCTCCGGATGTCCTTATTGTCTGACGATGCTTGCTGATGGCGTGAAAACAAAAGAAGCAGAGAATACAATGAAAACGTATGATGTTGCCGAGCTTTTGGAAAAATCAGTATTTGGCGAAGAAAATGCGAAAGAGATGATTTCATAAACGGCGCCTTATATAGGCGCCTTAAATCGATCAAAAAGGATTTATAAAAGGTAACGTCGAATTTTTCGGAGAACCATGAGAATTTTCATATAAACCAGTAGCATAAAGTTGCCAATTTTGTTTATAATGAATGGTATGCAAACATTTCATACTTGTACATACTTGAAAGGGACATGGCTTTATTTCGTACTTATTTTATTTTTTTAGTGGTTGTCCCTTTCATTTTTTAAATATAGATGAAAAGATCAGAAAGGGAGTGCCTGACCTTGAGTTTATCACAATACTCACAGGAACAGCTGAAGGAAATGTCAATGGTGGATGTCGCTTACTTAATTTTGTCAGAAAAAAAGCAAGCTTTATCGTTTGAAGAGTTGGTAAATGAAGTAACCCGTATCACAGGGCTTTCTGAAGAAGAAATTGGGGAACGCATCGCACAATTTTATACGGACTTAAACATAGACGGGAAATTTATATGTATAGGAGAAAACAGCTGGGGGATTAAAAGCTGGTATCCGCTTGATCAAATTGAAGAAGAAACGCAGCCGACTGTGAAAACGAAGAAGAAAAAGGTTAAGAAAATTTATGATGATGAAGACCTTGATGATTATGAAGATCTTGATGATGAAGATCTTGACTACGATGATCTCGATGACTATGAAGATGAGGAAGAACTGGAACTGGACGAAGGAGAAGATTTTGAGGATGAAGAAGACGAGGCATTTGAAGATGAGGATCTCATCGATGATAAGGATTATGATTTAGCTGACGATGATTTAGATGAAGATTTCGATCTTGATCGTGAAGAAGAAAACTTATAATGGCTCTTTACACTTAAACGATAAAATAAGGGTTGACTTTCATACGTTTCCTCGATAAAATTTTTTTTGGGCTCCTTAAAAGTACGGAAAACTTATTTTAATATATGAAAGCTCCCTTTCCGGGCAGGAAGGGAGCTTTCATATTTTTTTGAAGTCCTCTTCATATATTGATTTTTTCTGTAAAAATTATTTTTAGGATGGATTGCAACTGGAGGGAGTTTTTGCATGACCAAGTATATTTTTGTAACTGGCGGCGTTGTGTCATCTTTAGGTAAAGGAATTACAGCAGCTTCCCTTGGAAGGCTTCTCAA
The DNA here is from genome assembly GCF_056032925.1 of Aeribacillus sp. JST-2. Classification (NCBI taxonomy): domain Bacteria; kingdom Bacillati; phylum Bacillota; class Bacilli; order Caryophanales; family Bacillaceae; genus Aeribacillus; species Aeribacillus sp. JST-2. The sequence continues at coordinate 37,044 of NZ_JBVVUU010000010.1, read as the reverse complement.
AAATCGTGGATTAAACGTCACGATTCAGAAATTTGATCCATATATTAACGTTGACCCTGGAACAATGAGCCCTTATCAACACGGTGAAGTGTTTGTTACAGATGACGGCGCTGAAACCGATCTTGACCTCGGCCACTACGAACGTTTTATAGATATTAATTTAAATAAATACAGCAATGTCACAACAGGCAAAATTTATTCGGCTGTGATAAAAAAAGAACGTCGGGGGGATTATTTAGGAGGAACAGTTCAAGTCATCCCTCATATTACAAATGAGATTAAAGAGCGTGTCTTTCGCGCTGGGAGAGAAACAAATGCTGATGTCGTGATAACAGAGATCGGCGGGACAGTGGGGGATATTGAGTCGCTGCCGTTTTTAGAAGCGATCCGGCAAATGAAAAACGAAGTTGGCCGCAATAACGTGATGTATATTCATTGTACCCTTGTTCCATACATTAAAGCGGCTGGGGAAATGAAAACGAAACCTACTCAGCATAGTGTAAAAGAATTGCGCTCATTGGGAATCCAGCCGAATGTCATTGTCGTGCGCACGGAAATGCCGATTTCACAAGAGATGAAAGAGAAAATTGCTTTGTTCTGTGATATTGAACCGAGAGCAGTGATCGAATGCCGTGATGCGGATATTTTATATAGTGTGCCGTTGGCGCTTCAAGAACAAAACCTCGATCAAATTGTATGCGATCATTTGCAGCTTCCATGCAAAGAGGCGGATATGTCGGAATGGATTGAACTTGTGAATAAAGTCCGCAATTTATCGAAAACAGTTCATATTGCATTGGTCGGCAAATATGTCGAGCTTCAAGATGCCTATATTTCCGTTGTGGAAGCATTAAAGCATGCGGGCTACGCATTTGATGCCGATGTCAATATCAGCTGGATCAATGCTGAACATGTGACAAAGGAAAATGTAAACGACTTTTTGAAAGATGTGGACGGTATTTTAGTGCCGGGAGGATTTGGCGATCGGGGAGTAGAAGGCAAAATTATTGCGGCGCAATATGCCCGTGAGCAAAAAGTGCCGTTCCTTGGAATTTGTCTTGGCATGCAGGTGGCTTCCATTGAGTATGCCCGAAACGTTTTGGGATTAAGAGAGGCAAATTCATCAGAGATTGACCCTGATACACCGTATCCGATCATAGACTTGCTGCCGGAGCAAAAAGAGATTGAGGATATGGGGGGCACGTTGCGGCTCGGCCTTTATCCTTGCAAGCTGGTTGAAGGGACAAAGGCTTATCAAGCGTATCAGGATGAAGTCATTTATGAACGGCATCGCCACCGGTACGAATTCAACAATGAATTCCGTCAACAGATGGAAGAAGCCGGTTTTGTGATTTCCGGTACAAGTCCTGATGGCCGCTTAGTGGAAATCATTGAATTAAAAGACCACCCTTGGTTTGTGGCTTCACAATTCCATCCGGAGTTTACCTCCCGTCCAACAAGACCTCAACCGCTTTTCCGCGAGTTTATCCGCACATCGCTTGAAAAGGGGAAATAGTTGTAAAGTTGTAAAATGAAAGGTTGTCCGAAGCCAAGTGTTCGGACAACCTTTTTTATCATCATCAAACAATTTTTTTGAAGCAGGTTTGATAAGAGGCCGGCAAGTACGAAAGCCTCCGACAAATAGTCGGGCACCCTTTGCCTGATCTATATGGTGAAAAACGCAGCACAATAACTTTGCCTGTTGGAGAAATGTTTCAAAAATGGAATGTTGGCTATGATTCTCCATACTCTTCTAAAATTTCTTGCATGATGAAAAAGAGGGAGTAATAAACATATAAAGATGTCATCAGCACCGGAAAGCCGATGCGGTGGCCGTCTTCCGTAGGGATGATCGGTTTTTTTAATTTTGAATCGATATGGACATCGACATGCTGTTCCAAACTTTCTTCTCCTTCTATGACAGCGGAAACACCGACAATTGGCACTCCCTTTTTTCCGAGATCTTTTGCAAGTTGAATGGCGTCCTCATCAGTGGAAAACGGAGTAAAAAGGAGAACCCTGTCCACTGTTGTGATTTCGTTAAGATCTTCCAACCGTTTTGCAGAAGGAAAAGGTTCCCGGCTCTTTTCAAGCTGAATGTCAATGCCGATAAGCTCCTGAAATCCTTTCACGTAAATTGCGCCTTCTCCGATGGCAGCTTGGGCTAAAAGTCTTGCGCCATCTTCCATATGCTCTTGCTCTTTTTCTTGAATTCTTTGGAAATACCCGATGAGTTGCGTAGTGAAAATTTTTTGCATTGTTTGCCACCTTCAGTAAAAATTCTATTTCTTCTATAACTTAATCATAAGCAATTTTGGAAAGGAAGCAAATGTTGCGGAAAATATGGCAGGATATTGCAATTTCTTCAAGAATTAATTAAGTAACAATAAATTGACTTTTAAGAGGTGTAAATATGGGGGCAAAAATTTTAATTGTCGATGATCAATATGGAATTCGGATCTTGTTAAATGAGGTTTTTCACAAGGAAGGCTACAAAACCTTTCAAGCAGCAAACGGTTTTCAAGCGTTGGAAATAGCACAAGATCATTCTCCGGATCTTGTCTTATTGGACATGAAGATTCCCGGCATGGACGGGATTGAAATTTTAAAAAGATTAAAAGCGAATGATCCGGATATTCGGGTGATTATTATGACGGCCTATGGAGAATTGGACATGATCCAAGAGGCGAAAAAATTGGGCGCATTGACTCATTTTGCAAAGCCGTTTGATATTGACGAATTGCGCGAAGCGGTCAGAAAATATTTGCCGATTCCGTCAAATGGTTAAAATGTTCTGTTTATTTATAAAGTTGCCGAAATCCTCATAAGTTGGTATTCTATTTATTGTGGAAAGCTGTTTGGCTATACATAGGGCATTTATGTTCCGGTCATGCTAACATTGATGGAGCTTTTCGCCTTTTGAAACTAGGCTTAAATTAAGGAGGATTTTCGCATGCCTTTAGTATCAATGACTGAAATGTTAAACCGCGCAAAAGAAAACGGCTATGCTGTAGGACAATTTAATTTAAACAATTTGGAGTTTACCCAGGCGATCCTGCAAGCCGCGGAAGAAGAAAAATCCCCTGTTATTCTTGGTGTTTCTGAGGGTGCTGGTCGTTATATGGGCGGTTTCAAAACCGTTGTCAATATGGTAAAAGGCTTAATGGAAGATTACAAAATTACAGTGCCGGTGGCTATTCATTTGGATCACGGTTCAAGCTTTGAGTCTTGTGCAAAAGCGATTCATGCCGGCTTTACATCCGTTATGATTGATGCTTCTCATCACCCGTTTGAAGAAAATGTGGCGCTAACTTCTAAAGTAGTTGAGCTTGCCCACTTCCATGGCATTTCCGTTGAAGCAGAATTAGGTGTTGTCGGAGGCCAAGAAGATGACGTTGTTGGCCAAGGAATCATCTATGCGGATCCGAATGAATGTGAACAGCTTGTCAAACAAACGGGCATTGATTGCTTGGCTCCTGCCTTAGGCTCCGTACACGGTCCATATAAAGGCGAACCGAAACTCGGATTCAAAGAAATGGAAGAAATCAGCAAGCGAACTGGTGTGCCTTTAGTACTGCACGGGGGCACGGGAATTCCAACAAAAGATATTCAAAAAGCTATCTCCCTTGGAACAGCCAAAATTAACGTCAATACAGAGAACCAAATTGCTTCTGCTAAACGTGTTCGTGAAGTTTTAGCGGAAAATCCTGAAATGTATGACCCTCGTAAATATTTGGGGCCTGCCCGAGAAGCTATTAAAGAAACAGTAATCGGCAAAATGCGTGAATTTGGCTCTTCTGGTCAAGCTAAATAATGGACAAGTGTTTTGGAAGCCGCCGTTGTTCTTCTGAAAATGGCGGTTTCAATTCCTTTTCGGAGAAAGCGGTCACAAATATCAAAAGGAGGTCTTTTTATGCTTTTTTTTATTGATACTGCCAATTTAGACGAAATTAAGGAAGCGCAATCATTAGGGGTTTTGGCCGGAGTAACGACAAATCCGAGTTTGGTGGCCAAAGAAAAAGGAGTAACATTTGAGGAGCGGCTAAAAGAAATCACAGAAATTGTTCCCGGCTCTGTAAGTGCTGAAGTTATTTCCACAAAAGCCGATGAAATGATTGAAGAAGGAAAAGAACTTGCAAAAATTGCGCCGAATATTACCATCAAAGTTCCAATGACACCTGACGGGTTAAAAGCGGTTAAAAAATTCTCAGAATTGGGAATTCACACAAATGTTACACTTATTTTCAGCGCCAACCAAGCTCTCTTAGCTGCACGAGCCGGCGCCACATATGTGTCGCCTTTTTTAGGACGGCTTGATGATATCGGCCATAACGGACCGGACCTCATTTCAGAAATTGCGCAAATTTTTGATATTCATGGTTTAGATACGAAAATTATTGCGGCATCGATTCGTCATCCTCAACATGTAACAGAGGCTGCACTTCGTGGAGCGCATATCGCAACCGTTCCGTACAAAGTGCTGATGCAGCTGTTCAAGCATCCATTGACAGATCAAGGAATTGAGAAATTTTTGGCCGATTGGAACAATCGATAACATTTAGGGGAGCTTTGTCTCCCCGCTTTATGAACCGTTTTTGCCGTGTTCAGCTTCCATGATGTACAATAAAGTTGTTTCTTGCCGTATGATTTTTTCTTCTAATGGTCACATTGGTTAAATAAGGAAGCTTTTCATTTCACAGTTTGTTAAAGAAAACTCGCGCTTCGTTTTCTTTGATAAACTGCCAATCGCAAGAAGGGAGACTATCATGGAAAAGTTAAATGTTGCAGGGGGGCATCCGCTGAAAGGAACAGTGAAAATCAGCGGTGCAAAAAACAGCGCGGTAGCATTGATTCCAGCAACTATTTTAGCCAATTCTGCCGTTACCATTGAAGGCTTGCCAGATATCTCTGATGTACATATTTTAGGGGATTTATTAGAGGAAATTGGGGGTCGGGTAACTTTTAAAGATCATGAAATTACAGTGGATCCGACCAACATGATCTCGATGCCGCTGCCAAACGGAAAAGTGAAAAAATTGAGGGCGTCTTACTATTTGATGGGGGCGATGCTTGGCCGATTTAAAAAAGCAGTCATCGGTCTGCCCGGAGGCTGCCATTTAGGCCCTAGACCAATCGACCAGCATATTAAGGGATTTCAAGCTTTAGGAGCCTCTGTCACGAATGAACAGGGGGCCATTTATTTAAGAGCGGAAGAGCTCAGGGGGGCAAGGATTTATCTAGATGTCGTCAGCGTTGGCGCCACCATTAATATCATGCTTGCAGCCGTTTTGGCAAAAGGCCGGACCATTATAGAAAATGCTGCAAAAGAACCTGAAATCATTGATGTTGCGACATTGCTTTCAAGCATGGGCGCCAAAATTAAGGGAGCAGGAACGGACGTTATTCGGATCGATGGGGTAGAAGAACTTTACGGCTGCCGTCATTCGATCATTCCAGATCGCATTGAAGCCGGGACATATATGATTATAGGGGCAGCTATGGCGAAAGAACTAATTCTTGACAATGTCATACCTGTCCACCTTGAATCTCTCATTGCCAAACTTCGTGAAATGGGAATCTATATCGAAACAAGCGATGATCAAATTTATCTTGCCAAAAAAAGCAGCCGCTTAAAACCTGTTGATATTAAAACTCTCGTATATCCGGGATTCCCTACGGATTTGCAGCAGCCTTTTACTGCGCTTTTAACGCAGGCGAATGGTACGAGCATGGTGACGGATACTATTTATTCATCTCGGTTTAAACACATTGACGAATTGAGGAGAATGGGGGCGCAGATCAAGGTGGAAGGGCGGTCGGCCATCATTACAGGCGCTGTCAAATTGCAAGGAGCGAAGGTGAAAGCAACCGATCTGAGAGCAGGCGCATCATTAGTGGCAGCCGGATTAATGGCTGACGGTATTACAGAAATTACCGGGCTGGAGCATATTGATAGAGGCTACAGTTGTTTGGAGGAGAAGCTTTCCAATATCGGCGCCAAAATTTGGCGTGAAAAAATGTCAGATGAAGAAATTCAGCAATTGCAAAATTCATAATTGCCAACTGGTTTAATAGGGGGGAAAACAAATGGAAAGAAGTTTATCAATGGAACTTGTGCGGGTAACAGAAGCGGCAGCCCTTGCTTCCGCCAGATGGATGGGACGGGGGAAAAAAGACGAAGCGGACGGGGCGGCAACATCAGCTATGAGAGCTGTCTTGGATACCATTCCGATGAAGGGAACCGTAGTGATCGGTGAAGGCGAGATGGATGAAGCGCCAATGCTGTATATTGGGGAAAAACTGGGGAACGGCTACGGGCCGAGGGTTGATGTAGCGGTGGATCCATTGGAAGGAACGAACATCGTTGCATCAGGAGGCTGGAATGCTCTTGCTGTGATTGCAGTCGCCGACCATGGCAACATGTTGCATGCACCAGATATGTATATGGACAAAATTGCAGTAGGTCCGGAAGCGGTTGGCTGCATCGATATCGAAGCGCCCATTGAAGACAATTTAAAGGCGGTGGCAAAAGCCAAAAATAAAAATATTGAAGATCTTGTGGCGACGGTGTTGAATCGGAAACGCCATGAGCACATCATCCACACGCTTCGTGAAGCCGGCGTTCGCATTAAATTGATCAATGATGGCGATGTAGCGGCAGCTATTAATACTGCTTTTGACCATACAGGTGTAGATATTTTGTTCGGATCCGGCGGAGCTCCAGAAGGAGTTCTTGCTGCTGTTGCTTTAAAATGTCTCGGCGGGGAAATTCAAGGCAAACTCCTGCCGCAAAATGACCAAGAGCTGGAACGGTGCAAAAAAATGGGCATTGACGTTAACAAAACGCTGCGCATGGATGACTTGGTTAAAGGAGACGATGCCATTTTCGCCGCTACAGGAGTAACAGATGGGGAACTGTTAAAAGGCGTGCAGTTTAAAAGTTCTGTTGCAACTACTCATTCACTTGTTATGCGGGCGAAATCCGGTACACTCCGATTCATAGATGGACGCCATTCCTTGAATAAAAAACCGAATTTGGTTATTGAATCCTAGTGGAAAGGGAGCGGATCCGCTCCCTTTTCACTGCAATTATTTCCTAAGCAGGTTTTAACAGAAACTTGGTAAAACGGAGAACCTAGACCACTCTTGTTTTCTGCTCCTTCTTCGTTATGCCGGGGCCGCAGTCTCTGCCGAATTTTTTATTGCAAAATGTATTGCGAAAAATAAAAAAATAAGGTACAAATAAAGAGACTGCAAATGCTTAAATTCTGCTTTCATGGCTTCCTGTATCCCTTCCTTCTTTACTATCCATTTGCCCTACATTTTCAACATCTACAATGGATGGAAGAAAATTAGTTTGTGTAATAATTTTTGAATACGGTAAGAAAAGTGTGGTGTATGTATGAGCGAAATTTCAATTTCAACGCTTGAAAATATGAAACTGAAAGAGCTGTATGAACTGGCTCGCGAATTTAAAATTTCTTATTACAGCAAATTAACAAAAAAAGAACTGATTTTCGCCATTTTGAAGGCAAACGCAGAACAAGAAGATCTTTTATTTATGGAAGGCGTTTTGGAAATCATTCCGTCTGAAGGGTTCGGTTTTTTACGCCCGATCAATTATTCGCCAAGCGCAGAGGATATTTACATATCTGCTTCGCAAATTCGCCGGTTTGATTTGCGAAACGGCGACAAAGTTTCGGGAAAAGTCCGCCCGCCAAAAGAAAATGAGCGGTATTACGGGCTGTTGCATGTAGAAGCGGTCAACGGGGATGACCCCGAGTCGGCAAAAGAACGTGTTCATTTTCCGGCATTAACGCCGCTTTATCCCGACAGGCAAATGAAATTGGAAACAGAGCCGGAAAATTTATCGACGCGAATCATGGATTTAATTACACCTGTCGGCTTTGGACAGCGCGGTTTAATAGTGGCGCCGCCGAAAGCGGGTAAAACAATGCTTTTAAAAGAAATCGCCAATTCGATCACAACCAATCATCCTGAAGCGGAGCTGATTGTGCTATTGATCGATGAACGGCCGGAAGAGGTAACGGATATTGAACGGTCGGTCAACGGGGATGTTGTAAGTTCAACGTTTGATGAAGTGCCTGAAAACCATATTAAAGTAGCGGAGCTCGTGCTTGAGAGAGCAATGCGACTTGTCGAGCATAAGAGGGATGTCGTCATTTTAATGGACAGCATCACCCGCCTTGCCCGTGCCTACAACCTAGTCATTCCTCCAAGCGGGCGCACTTTGTCAGGAGGCATCGATCCCGCTGCCTTCCACAGACCGAAACGCTTCTTTGGCGCAGCCCGCAATATTGAAGAAGGCGGAAGTTTGACGATTTTGGCTACTGCGCTTATTGATACCGGCTCGCGCATGGATGATGTCATTTACGAAGAATTTAAAGGAACAGGCAATATGGAGCTTCATCTTGACCGTTCTTTAGCGGAAAAAAGAATTTTTCCTGCCATTGATATTCGCCGATCCGGCACAAGAAAAGAAGAATTGTTAATTCCGAAAGATCATTTGGAAATGCTGTGGGCCATTCGCAAATCAATGTCAGATCAGGCTGATTTTGCGGATCGTTTCTTGAAAAAATTGAAAATGACCAAAACAAATGAAGAGTTTTTCGATATGCTTCGGGAAGAATGGAAAACAACCGGAACCAAAAGTTTTTAAACAGGTTGCAATTCCTTATTAATCTTGCTATAATTTTTTCATGTGTGTTAAAGAGAATTGAAGCGTGATATTCTCCGCACGTTTCTACAAATAGATAAACTCTGTTTCGGAATACGATTCAGGGCGCAAAGGAGTTGATAAGCATGAAACCGGGAATTCATCCGAATTATAAAAGAGTCATCGTGAAATGCGCATGCGGGAACGAATTTGAAAGCGGTTCTGTAAAAGATGAAGTGCGCGTTGAGATTTGTTCTGAATGCCATCCATTCTACACAGGCCGTCAAAAATTTGCTTCTGCAGCGGGACGAGTTGACAAATTCAACAAAAAATACGGTCTTAAATAATGATCGCTTTTTCGGGCAAAACAGGCAGATGAACGTTTCTGCCTGTTTTTTCACGTCTATTCAAATTTGCTTGCAGGAATACAAGGGGATATTTTCAAATGGCACAGTTATTTTTTAAATATGGTGCAATGAACAGCGGTAAATCAATTGAAATTTTAAAGGTAGCGCATAACTATGAAGAGCAAAATAAATCCGTTCTTATATTTACTTCAGGAATCGATACACGGGATGAAATCGGATATGTATCAAGCAGAATCGGTTTAAGAAGAAAAGCCATTCCGATTTTTGATGATACGGATGTTTATCAAATTGTGAAAGAATATCGACCAAAGCCTTACTGTGTGCTTGTCGACGAGGCTCAGTTTTTAAAAAAGGAACATGTTTTGCAGCTGGCTGATATCGTTGATTATTTAAATACTCCGGTGATGGCGTTTGGACTGAAGAACGACTTTAAAAATGATCTTTTCGAAGGAAGCCAATATTTGCTGTTGTACGCAGACAAAATTGAGGAAATGAAAACGATTTGCTGGTTTTGCGAAAGAAAGGCGACGATGAATTTAAGAATAGATGACAACGGGAAGCCGGTCTACTCAGGCGAGCAAATCCAAATCGGCGGAAACGATAAATATTATCCTGTCTGTCGCAGATGCCATGCGAATCCGCCGCTTTAATAAATGAAACAATATCGTCTTTCATTCAAACATTCTCCATCGGAATTTATTCGAGGCTTACAATATTTTCTATTAAAAAGACAATATCTGTTTGGGCACCTTAATAACAGGAGGTGCTTTTTTCATGAGATCGATCATCACGATTCTCTTGGCATTGTTTTTTTTAAACGGCTGCGGGACGGCCGACCAAATTTCGGACGACCGTTTGCTAAATCTTGATCACAACGGATCAACATTGATGAAAAAAGATTCCGGGAATGATGAATATGAAGTGGATCAATATACGCAAAACCCGAACGTTGATATCAGCCACAGCCCGCTCCGGATAAGCGAAGCGAGGGAACAAATCATCGAAGTATTGAAAATGGAAAAAGGATTGGAGCTTGAGTCGTTTTGGACAAACGGGAGCGAAGCATGGGCGATTGTTCAAACAACTGAAACATTGCCGGCATTCAAAAGAAAAAAGCGGGAACAGGAAATCAAGAGCAAATTGCAGCGGGCTTTGCCAAGATATGACGTAAATGTTCAATTAAAAACAAAAAAATAAAACTCGTTCCGGCCGAGCGGGTTTTTTATAAACCGAAAATGGAACTGAACCATGTTTTGTGAATCGGTTTCTTTTTGCGCGGTTGATGAACGATGAGAGGTTGGGCGTCATGGTGATTTTCCCGCTTCTCAAGTTCTGCGATTCTTTTCTCTAGTTGGCCGAGCCGGCTTGTAAGCTCCTCAATTTCATTTCTTTGCAGCAAAAGCTGATAAGAAACAACATCGTCAGCTTTTTTATTGATCAAATGCTCAAGCTCAGTTATTTTCTCAAAAGCTTTTTCCATCCATTCATTTGAAACGTGATCGCTGCCTCTTTTGGCCGTTTTTTTCTTTCTTACCTTTTCCTGTATTTCATTCATTGGAATTCCTTTTTGTAGTTGGCTGTGAATGTCTTCCAGCAAGGAGACGTCCTCATTACCAAACATATAGTGGCCAAGCTCGTTTCGCTCCATTGGAAGCTCCAATTGCTTAATCCATCGTTGAATCGTCTTCGGCGAAACGCCGATCTTTTTGGCAACAACAGAAGTATTCATCCAAACCCCTCTCCTTTACTCGAAAATGTTACTTTCATATTCCACTTTTTTTTAACGATACCTGCCTGTTTGACAAAACAAGTGGACGTTCGGCAAAGGTTCCGGAGAGTCGACAGAAGAGGGTTTGGCAATACCGATAGACTTTGCCGGTATATGATGACCGCTCCCACATGAGTCGGCCGGGCCAAACAGTACAGGTTCATGATTTTTCGTAAATTTCGAGAGGCAGCCCGTCAGGATCTTGGAAAAAAGTGAATTTCTTTTTTGTTATCGGATCGATGCGGACTTCCTCTGTCTCAATGCCTTTCTTCTTAAGTTTGTCCACCGCTTCATCAACATTATCAACTTCAAAAGCAAGATGCCTCAATCCGCAAGCTTCTGGTCTCGTCGGCCGCAAAGGCGGATTTGGAAAGGAAAAAAGCTCAATTTGGTATTGGCCGTTTACAGCCAGATCCAGCTTATAAGAATTTCTGTCCGCCCGATATGTTTCATGAATGATGGAAAAGCCCAGCTTATTTACATAAAAATTTTTTGACTGTTCATAATCGGAACATATAATCGCTACATGGTGGATGCGATTCCATTTCATGCCGTATCACCTTCTTTTTTATTCTCCGTAAATATCATACACAAAAATAGAAACTGCTTCGATAACTGACAGTTGTTTTTGACTGCCTTTACTTCCTATACTATAATTTAGGATGTTATAAAAGGAGGCGCCGTATGAGGCATGCCCATGCGGTTGCAACGATAAAATTTAGAGGTGAAGATCCGTGCTAGAACGTTTGCAAGCGGTAGAAGACCGATATCAGAAGTTAAACGAACTTTTAATGGATCCTGAAGTGGTAAATGATCCGAAAAAACTGCGCGATTATTCAAAAGAACAATCCGATCTTCAAGAAACGGTAGAAGCTTACCGAGAATATAAACGAGTAAAAGAACAGCTCGAAGATGCCAAAAGCATGCTGGAAGAAAAGCTTGATCCGGAAATGCGCGAGATGGTAAAAGAGGAACTGGACACCCTTGAAAAACGTGAAAACGAACTGATAGAACGATTAAAAATTTTATTGCTTCCGAAAGATCCAAATGATGAAAAGAACGTCATTATGGAAATCCGCGGAGCAGCTGGCGGCGAAGAGGCGGCGCTTTTTGCGGCAGACCTCTACCGCATGTATACACGGTATGCGGAAGATAAAGGCTGGAAAACGGAGGTAATGGAAGCCAATACGACAGGAACAGGCGGGTATAAAGAGATCATTTTTATGATTACCGGCAAGGGCGCTTACTCGAGGCTGAAATTTGAAAATGGCGCCCATCGCGTCCAACGGGTACCTGAGACGGAATCAGGCGGACGCATTCATACATCAACGGCAACGGTGGCTTGCTTGCCGGAAGCGGAAGAAGTGGAAGTGGAAATCAATGAAAAAGATATACGCGTCGACACATTTGCTTCAAGTGGCCCGGGGGGGCAAAGCGTCAACACGACGATGTCTGCCGTGCGTTTGACTCATATTCCGACTGGCATTGTTGTATCCTGCCAAGATGAAAAATCGCAAATTAAAAATAAAGAGAAAGCCATGAAAGTTTTAAGGGCGCGCATTCTGGACAAATATCGCCAAGAAGCGCAAGCGGAATATGACCAGAACCGAAAATTGGCTGTGGGCACCGGGGATCGCTCTGAGCGCATCCGCACCTACAACTTCCCGCAAAACAGAGTGACGGATCATCGCATCGGCCTCACGATACAAAAGCTTGATCTTGTTTTAGAAGGAAAACTGGATGAAATTATTGATGCCCTTATTTTGGAAGATCAAGCTAAAAAACTGCAATCACAAGGGGAGTAGACAATGCCGAAAATATTCGAAGCCCTCAAGTGGGCTTCTTCTTTTTTAAAGCAAGCGGGAAGGGATGAAAATGCCGGAGAATTGCTGCTTTTGCACCATACGGAGAAAAGCAGAGCCGCTTTGCTTGCAGATCTTAAAACGGATCTGGAAGAAGAAACATGGAATGCTTTTCGTCGTGATGTCATCAAACATAAAGAGGGAATGCCTGTCCAATACATTATTGGGTGGGAACAATTCTACGGGCGCCCATTCAAAGTGAACCGGCATGTGCTCATCCCAAGGCCTGAAACGGAAGAACTGGTGTACGGTGTGCTGAAACGCTCGGAACGTTTATTTTCTCAAAAACAACAAATAGATGTTGTCGATATCGGCACAGGGAGCGGAGCGATTGCGGTGACATTAGCGCTTGAAAATGAAAAGATGAGAGTAGCAGCCATCGATATTTCAAAGGAAGCGCTCGCAGTTGCAAAAGAAAACAGCGCAAAGCTCGGAGCGAAGGTCAGCTTTTACCATGGCGACTTGCTCAAGCCGATGGCGGAAAAGAAGAAAAAGCTGGATGTAATCGTTTCTAATCCTCCTTATATACCCGATGGCGAAATGAAGACGCTCTCAACGGTTGTGAAAGATTGGGAGCCTGTCAGTGCACTGGCGGGAGGTGTTGATGGCCTCGACTTTTATCGGCGGCTTGTTTCGGGAATTCCTCATCTTATTCGCAGCCCGGGCTTAATCGCGTTTGAGATTGGAACAGGCCAAGGAAATGATGTAAAGGAAATGCTTATTGAAGCACTTCCGGAAGCAAAAGTAGAAATTGAAAAAGATATAAACGGAAAAGAGAGAATGGTGTTTGCATCCATATCAAACTAAACGACAACGGAAAGCTTTGGTAAGCTTCTACAAAACTTTTAAACTTTTGAGAGTGAAAGATGTTTAAGAACTCTCCCTTCTGTCGATAATGACTGACGGAAGGGAGAGAGAAGCAATGAAAATGAAATTATTTGTAATATATATTTTTCTTTTGTTGTCAGGCTGTCTTGTCACAGCCTATCAAGAACCGACGAATGCGAAGGAAAACGAAGCGGTTGTCATTCCGGATCAAGCAATCCGTCTTAGGATTTTGGCGAACAGCGATTCCCCCGAGGATCAAGCGTTAAAACGGAAAATTCGCGATGCGGTCAATAAAGAAATAAATGGATGGGTTCGGGATTTAACATCCATTGAAGAGGCAAGAAACATCATCCGGTCGAGATTGCCGGAAGTCGAGCGGATTGTGGAAAAAATTCTCGAACAAGAAAACCATAATCAAACATTTAAAGTGGAATTTAAAAAAGCCGCCTTTCCAACAAAGCTTTATGGAAATTATCTCTATCCAGCCGGCAGCTACGAGGCGATCTTGATCACGATTGGAGAAGGCAAAGGTTCAAACTGGTGGTGCGTGTTATTTCCGCCGCTTTGCTTTGTCGACTTTTCAAACGGGGAAGCTGTTCAACAAGAAGAAAAGCAAGAGGAAAAGAAACAAGAGGATAAACAAGAGAATATATTTTGGAACAATGAAGATGATGAAGAAATGGAAGTCAAATTCTTTTTAGTTGAATGGTTTACTAATTTATTTTCTTAGAACTTTTATCGATTTAAGGGCAGGGGCGTGGGCAGAAGAGGAAGCTCCTTTCGTTTGAAAAAGGGGATTGGCAGTTGGCAGGCAAATGAATGTTTTGTCGGTTCGCCCGTTAGTTGTAAACGGATGTTTACAGCCAAGCTTCTATGTTCTTATCGTGCCACTTGCAAGCGCCGCCTCGTTTGGATAGAGGGAATGACTAATCATTTGCTACGGAAGCAATGGCAAAGTCAATTTTCCATAAAAGTGTGCCGTCTATGGTAAAATAAAGATGTGGGTTTGAAATAAAACACAAAATCCACAAACTTATCCACTAAAAACTGCAGCTTTATCCACAATTTGTGGATAAAGCTTGTTTCTTTTCAAGAAAAATGCACTCATTCATTCGGTATCATAAAGGAGTAGACTAAGATGAAAACGCAATATTGGCTTGTGGATCATTTATCCACAAATTTAAAAGATTGTCCACAGATTTTTCAAGCAGCTCAACTGCTGAAACAGAATGAAGTAGTTGCTTTTCCTACGGAGACCGTTTATGGACTTGGTGCGAATGCGAAAAGCGACGAGGCGGTGGCCAAAATATATGAAGCAAAAGGAAGACCGAGTGATAATCCGTTAATAATCCACATTTCTAAAAAAGAGCAGTTGAAAGAGCTTGTGGGTGATCACCCTGAATGGGTGGATCTGTTAATAGAACGGTTTTGGCCGGGGCCGCTTACACTTGTGCTGCCCAAAAAAGCCGGCCTTTCTGACATGGCTACAGCCGGTTTGCCGACTGTGGGAGTGCGTATGCCCAACCATCCGGTTGCATTGGCGCTCATCGAGGCGGCTGGTTTGCCGATTGCCGCTCCCAGTGCGAATCTTTCCGGAAAGCCAAGCCCGACATCGGCCAGACACGTTCTGGATGACCTGGATGGAAGAATTGCCGGTATCATTGATGGGGGAGTCACAGGAGTCGGTGTGGAATCAACCGTTCTTGACTGCTCGGAAGAGAACCCGGTCATTTTGCGTCCGGGAAGCATTACAAAACAGCAGCTGGAAGAATTGATTGGAAATGTACGTTTAGATCAAGCGCTTCTTGATCGACATGAGCTGCCGAAAGCCCCCGGCATGAAGTATGCCCATTATGCACCTGAGGCTCCTATGTTTATTGTGGAAGGCAGCAGCGAATTTCTTCAATCACTAGTTGCAAAAGAGAAAGAAAAAGGGAAAAGAGTCGGTGTCCTAACAACGGAGGAAAACGAAAGCTTTTATACAGCCGACAAAGTGATTGCCTGCGGAAAACGCAGCAATTTGCAAGCAGTCGCCAACTCGCTTTATCACTCATTGAGAAAGTTCAATGAAGATGAACTCGATGTGATATTCAGCGAATCCTTTCCACAAGAAGGAATCGGACAAGCCATTATGAACCGCTTATTAAAAGCTGCATCCCACCGGGTAATCAAGCAATAAATGTACTTTGATTTTGAAGCAAGTTGGCGAAGAAGTTTTGGAATGGACAATAGTGGCATGAAACAGTTTTGTTTGTGTTTCAAAAAAAGATTCCGAAGCCCGCAGAACAAATAATGAAAGCAGGAAATGGAGGCAACGATCCCGCTCGTCTTTGTCATAATATCTTTCGGACGTGCATATCGTTCTATATGCGTGTCCGGGGGAGGTTTTAGGATGATGGCGGAGTTGGTAACATTATTTATGATGGCTTTTGCTTTAGGAATGGACGCTTTTTCAGTCAGTCTAGGAATGGGGCTGATTCGCATGCGGCTGAAACAAATATTTCACATCGGTCTTTTGATTGGTTTGTTCCATATGTTTATGCCGCTTGCCGGAATGATTTTAGGCAAAGTGATGTCGGATAAATTCGGATTAGCGGCTCTATATGCAGGGGGGAGCCTGCTCATTATTTTAGGTGCGCAAATGATTTATTCTTCCTTCAGAAAAGAAGATTCGCCCTTGATCGCACCGGTCGGTTTAGGTTTGGTTTTGTTTGCATTAAGCGTCAGTCTAGATAGTTTTTCCGTCGGGCTGAGCCTAGGCATTTTCGGCGTGAAAATCATGTTGACAGTGATTTTATTCGGTTTCATGAGCATGGTGATGACATGGATCGGCCTGTTGATTGGCAAGCGTGTGCAAAATTGGTTCGGTACATACAGCGAAGCCCTCGGCGGCAGTATTTTGCTTCTGTTCGGCATTAAATTATTGTTTCCGATGTAAGACCAATATTTTTATAAAAAAGGTTCCCCTGAAAACAAAAAATTATGTGACTTTTCGCCGATATTAAAAATATATGCACTTCATCGTTTCCATTTTTTCAAACCTTTGGCTTATAATAAAAAGAGAAATTGGAGGGAGCTTGATAGAAAGGAGAAAGTGTTAGTGGCAAACATTTTATTTGTTTGTACTGGGAACACATGCCGAAGCCCGATGGCGGAAGCCCTGTTCAACCATTTGCGCAAAAGCGGGGATTTTCAAGTTCGTTCCGCAGGAATTTTTGCAACGGACGGACAAAATATTTCCGATCATGCGAAAAAGGTCCTAGAAGAGAAGGGCATCTCGGTGGATCATCAGGCAGCAAAACTTAAAGAAGAGGATATTCATTGGGCAACATATGTTTTGACAATGACGGAAAACCACAAAGAGGCGGTATGCCGGGTTTTCCCGAAAGCAGTTGATAAAACTTTTACCATCAGCGAATTTGCAGTCGGAAAAGATGAAGAACAATATGATATAATGGATCCATTTGGCGGATCTGTTGAAATGTACCGAAAAACACGAGATGAACTAGAACAAATCATATCAAAAATTATCAAAAAATTGGAAAATATGTAGAAGGAAGGGGCAAATTGTGTGGGAAGCCGAAAACGTTACAAATTCAGTATACGTTTAAAGCTCGTCTTATTAATAACGGTTGTTGCACTTATTACCTATTCAACAAGCGGATTTTTTATTTATATTGTATACGATTTTGTGAAACAATATATTGATCAGATGTCTTTTACGATTCTGACATTGGCGCTTGGCATCTTTTGGTCGGGAGTTTTAACGGCTATTGCGGCTGGATTTATTGTCACACCGCTCAAACGGTTGGAAAAGGCTGCTCTCCAAGCTGCTGACGGGGATATTTCGGTCAATGTCCCTGAAGCAAAATCTGATGATGAAATCAAGTCGTTAAGCCGCGCATTCAACGACATGCTCTTGAGCTTAAGGCATATGGTGCAAAACATTGAAATGAATTTTGAAAAAACAAATGAACAAGTGAAAAAAATACACGCAGCAACGGAAAAGGCGACGAAACAAGCGGAAAGTATATCATATACAATTAAAGAAATATCAACAGGTGCCGACCAGTCTGCCGCTTCCATACAAGAAACAGCAGAAGCGGTGGAAAATACGGTGGAACTGGCTGGAAGAGTAAAAGAAAAGGCCAATATGTCGGAAAAAATGTCAAACGATATGGTTCAATTGCTTGACCAAAGCAAAAAAATATTCCAATCTTTAATTGAAGGAATCCAATCGTTGGCTGAAAAAAATGAACAATCGATTTTAGCGGTGGAGCGCCTTGAAGAAAACGCGAAAAAAGTGGAGACCATCGTATCGCTTGTCGGGGACATAGCTGACCAAACGAATTTGCTGGCACTGAATGCCTCCATTGAAGCGGCAAGAGCAGGCGAGCATGGAAGGGGATTTGCGGTTGTTGCCGAAGAAGTCCGCAATCTTGCTGACGAAAGCGCGAAGGCTGTGCAAGGAATTTCCGAGTTGATCCACAATATTCAAGCAGAAGTGAACAACGTTGTGAACCAAATTGAAGACCAAGTTAAGACAGCAAGGGTCGAAGCGCAAAAAGGACAAGAAACGGAGAAAATATTTGCAAACATGTCCGAATCGATTGTACATGTTGCCGAAGCCGTCAAGGTGATCAGCGAGTTGATCGATCAACAGCAAAAAAGTATTGAACAGACCGGAGCGCAATCGGAAGAAGTGGCGGCCATTGCCGAGGAAACATCAGCAGGCGCCCAAGAAGTGGCAGCTTCCGTTCAGGATCAAGCCGAAAATATTGCCAATATTAATCAATTGACGAAAGATCTTGAGGCAAGCGCCGAGCAGCTGAAGAAAACCATTGATCGCTTTACGTATGAAATATAAGGAGGACAAACTCTGATGAGAGTCATTATTGCTTCCGATCATGGCGGAATACACATTCGTGAGGAAATCAAAGATTTGCTTGAAGAAATGAATATAGAATACGAAGATATCGGCTGTGATTGTGAAACGTCGGTCGATTACCCGGACTATGCATTGCCTGCTGCGGAAAGGGTGGCAAAGGGCGAGTTTGACCGCGGCATCTTAATTTGCGGAACAGGGATCGGCATGTCCATTGCAGCCAATAAAGTAAAAGGAATTCGCTGTGCGCTTGTCCATGATGTGTTCAGCGCGAAGGCAACCCGGGAACATAATGACAGCAACGTGCTGGCAATGGGGGAACGAGTCATTGGAGCGGGACTTGCACGCGAAATCGTCAAAACGTGGCTGACAACGGAATACTTGGGCGGGCGTCATGCACGGAGAGTCGGAAAAATTTCCAATTATGAAGAAAAGCATCTGTAAGGTGATCTGCCATGCCTGAATTACAAAAATGGCAAGAAGAGCTGCTGATGGTTTTATCTGATTTTCAAAAACAAGCGCCGATTCAAAAAGGTCAGCTGTTTGTCATTGGCTGCAGCACAAGCGAGGTCATCGGCAAAAAAATCGGAACTGCTGGGAATCGTGAGGTTGCGCAAATGATATACGGCGCTATAACAAGATTTCAGGAGCAAACGGGCGTAGAACTTGCTTTCCAATGCTGTGAACATTTAAATCGCGCACTTGTCGTTGAAAGGGAAACAGCCGCAAAACGGAATTTTGAAATAGTTTCTGTTATACCCGTTCCCAAAGCAGGTGGCTCCATGGCTGCTTTTGCCTATGAACAAATGAAAGACCCTGTAGTAGTTGAATTCATTCAGGCAGATGCAGGCATTGATATCGGCGATACACTGATCGGCATGCATTTAAAGCATGTAGCGGTTCCTGTCAGGGGATCATTAAAAACTGTAGGGCATGCGCATGTGACGATGGCTTATAGCCGTCCGAAGCTCATCGGCGGCGAGCGGGCCGTTTATAAAAAATAAAATAGAAGGCTGAATCCGAATGGCGGATTCGGTCTTTCTTTATTTGTGAATGGCTCAAGGCAACCTTTTGTAACGGATGCGGCGGAAAAGGCAGGCAATGAAAAAAACCGCCAAGTCAGCTAAGAAACTGGGTTATCTGTAAAAAACAGCAAGCATGAAGGAACAATGGCATATAGGGAACCTGAAAACGAATTGGAAAACCCTCGATAAAAAGCATAAAAGGGCCACATTTTCCAACAAAAAACGAATCATTTATGAAACCAGTTGATAAAGCGTTTCCAATCGGGGGTATTGAAGCAAATCCCGAATTATCTTGAAATAATTTTGAAAAAAGTTTGGAATGAATACGTTTACATTTAATAAAAAGGTTGCAAACAGGTTGTCATTACCGTTATTCTGATAATTAAGTGAACCGGCATGACGATTTTCGGTCGCCTGTGCCGTTACTGATGATAAGTTAGGGGGAAATGTCATGAAGTACATTCAACAGCAAGATCCGGAAGTATATGAAGCGATTCAGAACGAGTTAAAGCGCCAACGTTCAAAAATTGAATTGATAGCTTCGGAAAATTTTGTCAGTGAAGCTGTCATGGAAGCGCAAGGCTCGGTTTTAACGAACAAATATGCAGAAGGCTATCCGGGCCGCCGCTATTATGGAGGCTGCGAATTTGTCGATGTTGCTGAAGAATTGGCGCGCGAGCGGGCGAAAAAGATTTTTGGTGCCGAACATGTCAACGTTCAGCCGCACTCCGGCTCACAAGCCAACATGGCTGTTTATTATGCTGTTTTACAACAAGGCGATACAGTGCTTGGCATGAACCTGTCCCACGGCGGACATTTAACGCACGGAAGTCCTGTAAACTTTAGCGGTATGCAGTTTAACTTTGTTGAATATGGCGTCGATCCCGAGACTCATTTAATCGACTATGAAGAGGTTCGAAGAAAGGCTCTTGAGCATAAGCCGAAGATGATCGTAGCTGGAGCCAGCGCATATCCGCGCGAAATCGATTTTAAAAAATTCCGTGAGATAGCTGATGAAGTAGGAGCTTATTTAATGGTCGATATGGCTCATATTGCAGGGCTTGTTGCAACAGGACTGCATCAAAACCCGGTGCCGTATTCTCACTTCGTCACAACAACGACACATAAAACACTTCGCGGTCCACGGGGAGGAATGATTTTATGTAAAGAAGAATTTGCAAAACAAATCGATAAAATCATTTTTCCTGGCATTCAAGGCGGTCCATTAATGCATGTCATTGCGGCAAAAGCAGTAGCGCTAGGTGAAGCGTTAAAGGATGAATTTAAACAGTATACGCAGCATATTGTCGATAATGCCAAACGACTCGCAAAAAAATTAAAAGAAGAAGGATTAACTTTAGTTTCCGGGGGAACCGACAATCATTTAATTTTAGTTGATGTCCGCAACTTGCAGTTAACCGGAAAAGTTGCGGAAAAAGTACTTGATGATATCGGCATAACCGTCAACAAAAACGCAATCCCTTATGATCCGGAATCGCCATTTGTCACAAGCGGCATCCGCATTGGAACAGCAGCTGTGACAAGCCGTGGTTTTGGCTTGGAAGAAATGGATGAAATCGGATCGATCATCTCATCAGCACTTAAGTCGCATGATGATGCGGCAGCTTTGGAAAAAGCAAAAAAACGTGTTCAAGCTTTAACGGAAAAATTCCCGCTTTACCCTAACTATGAATATTAATAGTTTATAAATAGTGTTCGAAACGGCATGTTTCGGGCACTATTTTTTTATCTAATCGATCCAATCAAATCGTTTCCAATTCCCTGGTCCGGCCGTCCGCTTAAGGCAGGGAACCATATTTTTCTTGTTAAAATTCCCTGTTGCAAATGTTGAAACTTAGCTGTTTTTTCTGTAAAATCTATTGAGGCTAAACAGAAAAGGAGATGTGAAACATTGGGCAAAGTTTTTGTGTTTGACCACCCATTAATACAGCATAAACTTTCATATATTCGTGATAAAAAAACCGGCACAAAAGAGTTCCGCGAGCTCGTAGATGAAATCGCAACGTTGATGGCATTTGAAATTACGCGTGATCTTCCTTTGGAAGAAGTAGAAGTGGAAACGCCGGTAGGCACGGCGAAAACAAAAATCCTTTCCGGAAAAAAATTAGGCGTCATCCCAATCCTTCGAGCCGGTCTTGGAATGGTGGACGGCATATTAAAATTGATTCCAGCCGCAAAAGTCGGTCACATCGGTTTATACCGCGATCCGGAAACATTAAAGCCTGTTGAATATTATGTGAAGCTTCCTTCCGATGTGGAAGAGCGGGATTTTATTGTGGTAGATCCTATGTTGGCCACAGGGGGTTCGGCAGTTGAAGCGATCAATTGTTTAAAGAAACGAGGAGCCAAAAATATCCGTTTCATGTGCCTTGTTGCTGCTCCAGAAGGGGTTCAAGCGATGGAAAAAGCACATCCCGATGTTGATGTCTACATTGCGGCGCTTGACGAAAAATTAAATGATCACGGTTATATTGTACCTGGGCTGGGCGATGCGGGAGACCGCCTGTTTGGTACAAAATAAAAGGCGAACAAATTTATCGCCTTTTTTGTTTTCATCGTTCAACGGAGTTTGCACTGAAAATTTGTTTGATCACAAAAAGTTCAAATGTCAACAAATAATAAAATGTTTTTTGTGAACAATTTGTGATATTCAGCACAAATCAGCAACTTTTTATTGGCAAACAGATTGACATTGCCAAGTGCCTATTGTATGCTAAACGGGGTGGGATGATAAGGTTTTCAAGAGTCGGGAAATCCGATAAATTTTTCTTATAAAAAGGACAAAAAATGAAGCAGAAAAAACGTCATCCTTTAGGTGGATATGCTTTAATGTCCGGCATTGTTTCATATTTGGCTGGATCCATCCTCATCGGCATTTTTGCAGGGAGATGGCTGGACAAACAGTTACATACCGAGCCGATTTTTTTGATTATCGGCGTCCTCGTTGGACTGGCTGCAGGGGTAGCAGCAACTTTGAAACTGGTCCAAGACTATTTCTCGGGAGAATGATTGCCAATTATGGTTGATATTGAGAGTTTTTTTATCCGCAGCATAAAATATATATTGTTCTTACTCGCCATCTATATGTTGGCATGGGGATTTACTCCTTACCCTAAAGTTTTCCTCGGTCTTGCCCTTGGTACAAGCTTTAGCCTCTATAATTTATGGGTGTTTGTGCGTAAATTCAAACGAATCCAGCAAACATTGAAAGAAGGCCGTTCGGTTCGTTCACTCGGGACAGCATCCAGAATGGCGGCCGCAGGTTTAGCGGTAATAATCGCACTGAAATTCCCTGAATATTTCCATTTAATCGGTGTTGTTATTGGATTAATGACAATGTATGTTGTCATTATAATAAATTCCATTCTTAATATTTGCGGACAAGCTTGGGAAGAGAGGTGAAATTTGTTGGGTCACGAAGCTCCAATTGTTACATTTTTAGGTCTTCAATTTAATTTGTCAAACATCCTTATGATATTGGTAGCCAGTACAATCGTATTTATTCTTGCAGTGCTGTCCACCCGATCCCTATCAATGAAGCCGACAGGCATGCAAAACTTTATGGAGTGGGTCATCGACTTTGTTAAAAACATTATCAACAGCACGATGGACTGGCAGACAGGAGGGCGGTTCCTTGTATTGGGAGTTACGCTCATCATGTACATTTTTGTTTCCAATATGCTTGGATTGCCTTTCGCTATTGTCGTTGACCACGCACTATGGTGGAAATCGCCGACGGCAGATCCGACGATCACGTTGACACTAGCAGTTTTGGTGGTCGGCTTAACGCATTACTACGGCATCAAGTTGAAAGGATTTTCCGGTTACGGAAGCGACTATTTCAAACCGCTGCCGTTTCTATTCCCGTTAAAAATTATTGAAGAGTTTGCCAATACGCTGACGCTTGGTCTCCGTCTTTACGGAAACATTTATGCAGGGGAAATTTTGCTAAGCCTTCTTGTCGGTTTGGCAACAAGCAGTCCATTTGGCCTTATCGGATCTATTATTCCAATGATGGCATGGCAGGCGTTTAGCATTTTCGTTGGAGCCATCCAAGCCTTTATATTCACAATGTTAACAATGGTTTATATGGCGCATAAAGTAAGCCATGACCATTAATAATAAATTAGTTATGCTAACATATTATTAAAACAATATTTTGTACAAATAAAAGGAGGATCTATTTCATGAATTTTTTAGCAGCTGCAATTGCAATTGGTTTAGCGGCACTTGGTGCCGGTGTCGGTAACGGACTTATCGTATCTCGTACAGTTGAAGGAATTGCCCGCCAGCCAGAAGCTCGCGGAATGTTGCAAACAACAATGTTTATCGGGGTTGCGTTAGTTGAGGCGATTCCGATCATCGCGGTTGTTATCGCATTTATGGTCTTGTAATCAAAACATTTTGGCAAGGTTCGGACGAAACGTTTGAGCCGGTAAGAATGAAAAATTAAAGAAGGGAAAATGGCGAAGTTATGCAAACATCTTCGCCATTCCTTTATGTAATGAATGGAAGCACCACGTAAACGATAGATGTTTGACCAATGGAATGGACTCTTGAAGGGAGTGAAACAAAGCTGTGTTAACGTTTGATTTTGCACTTGGCGCCGGAGGTTTCGCTGCCGGTGATATGCTCGTCCAGCTAATTGTATTTTTAGTTTTGTTGGCATTGCTCAAAAAATATGCTTTTGGACCGCTTATGGGCGTTATGAAACAGCGTGAAGAATATATTGCGAATGAAATCAGCGCTGCTGAAGAAAAAAACGCTGAAGCGAAAAAGCTTGCTGAAGAACAGCGCGAACTTTTAAAACAAGCCCGCCTTGACGCACAACAATTGGTGGAAAATGCCAAAAAAGTAGGAGAGCAGCAAAAAGAAGAAATTATCAAGGCAGCACGTGCCGAAGCGGAGCGATTAAAAGAAGCGGCCAAAAAAGAAATCGAGCAGGAAAAAGAACAAGCTGTTGCACAATTGCGCAATCAAGTGGCATCATTATCCGTTCTTATTGCATCAAAAGTGATTGAGAAAGAATTGAACGAAGCTGAGCAGGAAAAATTGATTAACGACTACATTAAAGAGGTAGGAGAACAATTATGACAGGCGGAGTGGCAAAGCGATATGCGTCGGCTCTTTTTCAAATTGCAAAAGAAAAAAACGAATTGCCGCAATTTGAAGAAGAACTGCGGGCGGTAAAACAAGTGTTTACGGACAATCCGCAATTGCTGAAAATTTTAGAACATCCAAAAATTCCGCTGGAAAACAAAAAATCATTGGTGAAGGATGCGTTTTCTTCCGTGAGACCTGAAATCGCCAACACCATTCTTTTGTTGATCGACCGCCATCGCATCAGACTGATATCAGAGCTTGTGGACAGCTTTGTGGAGTTATCTAATGAAGAGCAGCAAACGGCCGGAGCAGTTGTTTACTCGGTTCGTCCGTTGAAAGAGGAAGAAAAGCAGGCTCTATCTGAGATATTTGCTCAAAAGGTCGGCAAAAAATCATTGAAAATTACAAACATTATTGATCAAAGCTTAATTGGCGGATTAAAGCTTCGCATCGGAAACCGGATTTTCGATGGAAGCATCAGCAGTAAGCTCGAACGCATCGGGCGCCAAATAGCGAAAAGTTCGTAGATAGGGGTGAAATACATGAGCATTAAAGCTGAAGAAATCAGTGCACTGATAAAAAAGCAAATTGAAAACTATCAGTCTGAAATAGAAGTTAGCGATGTCGGCACAGTCATTCAAGTAGGTGACGGCATTGCCCGCGCTCATGGCCTCGACAATGTCATGGCCGGAGAGCTTGTTGAATTTGCAAACGGCGTAATGGGAATGGCGCAAAACCTTGAAGAAAATAACGTCGGTATTGTTATTTTAGGACCTTATAAAGACATCCGCGAAGGCGACGAAGTGAAAAGAACGGGACGGATTATGGAAGTTCCTGTCGGCGAGGAGCTCATCGGCCGTGTAGTAAACCCGCTCGGACAGCCTGTTGACGGACTGGGTCCAATTGAAACAACGAAAACACGTCCAATCGAAAGCCCTGCTCCGGGAGTCATGGATCGTAAATCCGTTCATGAGCCGCTGCAAACGGGGATTAAGGCAATTGACGCCCTTATACCAATCGGCCGCGGACAACGCGAACTTATTATCGGTGACCGGCAAACAGGGAAAACACAAATTGCCATCGACACGATCATCAATCAAAAAGATGAAAACATGATTTGTATTTATGTGGCAATTGGCCAAAAAGAATCAACCGTCCGCAACGTTGTGGAAACACTCCGCAAACACGGTGCATTGGACTACACCATTGTTGTAACGGCATCCGCCTCACAACCGGCTCCATTGCTTTACTTGGCTCCGTATGCCGGTGTATCGATGGGTGAATATTTCATGTACCAAGGAAAACACGTCCTTGTCGTATATGATGACCTATCAAAGCAAGCTGCCGCTTACCGCGAACTTTCTCTTTTATTGCGCCGTCCACCGGGACGTGAAGCATACCCAGGGGATGTCTTTTACCTGCACTCACGCCTGTTAGAACGCGCTGCAAAACTCAGCGATGCAAAAGGCGGCGGATCCTTAACGGCATTGCCGTTCGTTGAAACCCAAGCAGGGGACATTTCAGCTTACATTCCTACAAATGTCATTTCGATTACAGACGGGCAAATTTTCTTGCAATCCGACTTGTTTTTCTCAGGTGTACGCCCAGCGGTGAACGCCGGTTTATCCGTCTCCCGCGTTGGTGGTGCGGCACAAATTAAAGCGATGAAAAAAGTTTCGGGAACTCTGCGGCTCGACCTTGCAGCATACCGTGAACTTGAGGCATTCGCTCAATTCGGTTCAGATCTTGATAAAGCAACGCAGGCAAAATTAAACCGCGGTATGCGGACAGTAGAAGTATTGAAACAAGGAATCAATAAGCCGATCCCGGTTGAAAAGCAAGTGATGATTCTTTATACGTTAACGAAAGGCTTTTTGGACGATATTCCTGTTGAAGAT
Source organism: Aeribacillus sp. JST-2 (assembly GCF_056032925.1). Taxonomy (NCBI): domain Bacteria; kingdom Bacillati; phylum Bacillota; class Bacilli; order Caryophanales; family Bacillaceae; genus Aeribacillus; species Aeribacillus sp. JST-2. The sequence continues at coordinate 10,609 of NZ_JBVVUU010000010.1, read as the reverse complement.
ATTCGCCGTTTTGAAGAGGAATTTTATGCCTATTTAGATCAAAATGAAAAAGAACTTCTTGAAGAAATCCGTACGACAGGAAATCTTCCGGAAGATGAAAAAATGGAAAAGGCAATTAAAGGGTTCAAAAAAACATTCGCCGTATCTGAGTAATATATGAACAGGCTGTGAACAGGGACGGTTTTTCACAGCCCATGTTCGGCTATTTTAAAAAAAGGTGGTGAGAACCTTTGGCGTCGTTGCGCGATATTAAAACACGCATCAATTCGACAAAGAAGACAAGCCAAATTACAAAAGCGATGGAGATGGTTTCGGCTTCGAAACTCAATCGGGCGGAAAACAGCGCAAAAGCATTTGTGCCTTATATGGAAAAAATCCAAGAAGTTGTCGCAAACATCGCTCTTGGCAGCACGGACGCTAGCCATCCAATGCTCGAAAGTCGTCCGGTCAAAAAGACAGGATATGTTGTGATCACATCTGACCGCGGACTTGCCGGTGCGTTTAACAGCAACGTGTTGCGCGCTGTTTATCAAACGATCCAAGAACGGCACCGTTCGACTGATGAATATGCCGTGATTGCCATCGGGAAAGTTGGCCGCGATTTTTTCAAAAAACGTGGAATGCCTGTCGTTGATGAAATTGTCGGATTAGGCGATGATATCAACTTTGCAGATATTAAATCAATCGCCTCAAACACGGTCGGGCTTTTTGCGGATGGAAAATTAGATGAAATCTATTTATTTTACAACCATTTCGTCAGCGCCATTCAACAAGAGGTAACGGAGAAGAAGCTGCTCCCGCTCTCAGACATTGCGGCTAATCAAAAAATGACAACTTACGAATTTGAGCCCAATCAAGAGGACATTTTGGAAGTGCTTTTGCCGCAATACGCTGAAAGTTTAATATACGGTGCTTTGCTGGACAGTAAAGCAAGCGAGCATGCTGCAAGAATGACAGCGATGAAGAACGCAACGGATAATGCAAAAGAGCTGATCAACACGCTCACCTTATCCTATAACCGAGCGCGCCAAGCAGCGATCACGCAGGAAATTACCGAAATTGTTGGCGGCGCATCAGCGCTTGAATAGATCACGGAAACAGTACGTTAGGAGGGAAACAGGAACATGAAAGGACGCGTAGTTCAAGTAATGGGTCCGGTAGTGGACGTGAAATTTGAAAGCGGACATTTGCCGGAAATTTATAACGCCCTAAAAATTTCTCATAAAGCGCGCAATGAAAACGAAGTAGACATCGATTTAACGTTGGAAGTGGCGCTTCATTTGGGTGATGATACAGTACGGACGATCGCGATGGCTTCAACTGACGGCGTCATGCGCGGAATGGAAGTAGAAGATTTAGGTGCGCCGATTTCCGTGCCTGTCGGGGATGTGACATTAGGACGTGTATTTAATGTTTTAGGCGAAAATATCGACCTTGGTGATCCGATTCCGGCTGAAGCTCGTCGCGATCCAATTCATAAACCGGCGCCAAGCTTTGAACAGCTCTCAACACAGGTGGAAATTCTTGAAACGGGAATTAAAGTCGTTGACCTGCTTGCTCCTTACATTAAAGGCGGAAAAATCGGTTTGTTCGGCGGCGCAGGTGTAGGGAAAACGGTATTAATCCAAGAGTTAATCAATAACATTGCCCAAGAACACGGCGGTATTTCCGTTTTTGCCGGTGTTGGTGAACGCACCCGGGAAGGAAACGACCTGTATTTTGAAATGAAAGATTCCGGTGTTATCAACAAAACGGCGATGGTGTTCGGACAAATGAACGAGCCACCTGGTGCACGTATGCGTGTTGCATTGACAGGTTTGACGATGGCGGAATATTTCCGTGATGAACAAGGCCAAGATGTATTGTTCTTTATTGACAACATCTTCCGCTTTACACAAGCCGGTTCGGAAGTTTCCGCATTGCTTGGCCGCATGCCATCTGCCGTGGGATATCAACCGACGCTTGCGACAGAAATGGGACAATTGCAAGAGCGGATTACATCCACAAACGTAGGTTCTGTTACATCGATTCAGGCGATTTACGTGCCTGCTGACGACTATACGGACCCTGCACCGGCTACAACGTTCGCCCACTTAGATGCAACAACGAACCTTGAGCGTAAGCTTTCGGAAATGGGTATTTATCCAGCGGTCGATCCTCTTGCATCGACATCACGTGCGCTTTCACCGGAAATTGTTGGTGAAGAGCATTACAATGTTGCCCGCCAAGTTCAAGCAACATTGCAGCGATATCGGGAATTGCAAGACATCATTGCCATCTTAGGTATGGACGAGCTTTCAGATGAAGATAAACTGGTCGTTCATCGCGCTCGCCGAATTCAATTTTTCTTATCGCAAAACTTCCACGTAGCCGAACAATTTACTGGGCAACCTGGTTCTTACGTGCCGATCAAAGAAACTGTACGTGGATTTAAAGAAATTCTTGAAGGCAAATACGACCATATCCCTGAAGATGCGTTCCGCTTGGTGGGCACGATTGACGATGTCCTTGAAAGAGCGAAACAAATGGGTGTTGAAGTTTAATTTTGGGACCTAGGAGGATCTATATATGAAGACCATACAAGTCAGTGTTGTCACTCCCGATGGCCCAGTTTATGATGCGAAAGCAGAATTGGTCAGTGCCAAAGCTCAAAGCGGAGAGCTCGGAATATTGCCCGGCCATATTCCGATGGTCGCTCCGCTTGCAATCGGAGCGGTTCGGCTGAAAAACGGAAACAGCACAGAACTCGTGGCTGTCAGCGGAGGGTTTTTAGAAGTTCGGCCTGATAAAGTCACGATTTTGGCACAGGCGGCTGAAAAAGCAGAAGATATTGACATTGCTCGTGCAGAAGCAGCCAAACAACGCGCGGAGGAAAGGCTGCGCCACAAAGGACAGGATAATATAGATTTCAGACGGGCTGAGCTTGCACTCCAGCGTGCGGTTAACCGTTTAAATGTGGCGAAACGGAATGTGTGATCTCATTCTGATCGGTGTCCCAACTGCTATTTAGTTGGGACAATCTTTTTTGATCTTCGTACATCAGCAGCTTGTTTTTCGAATGTGAACGGAACGGGATTTTTTAAAAATATTGTTGTTTGCTGACGACAATCTTTCTGCAAAATTTTTAACCGAAGCTCTACGCCTTATGAAAAAAGGATCGTTGTTCATTTTTGGCAAACTTATGAAAAGAAAAAAAGGGAATCATGTTCAACGAAGATTTTTATATAATAAAAAGGGTTGAATAAGAAATAAACAAGTGCATATGAAAAAGGGGGCAGTTATGTGGACGGTCTCGGGCAGCAGGCGTTGATCAGCATCATTGTCAATTTGGTGCTGCTTTTTATTACTTGGAAAGCTTTGCAGGCTCTCAATCTTGAGAAGTTGATGAAAAAAGGGCGGGTTGCCGAGGCAAGGCTTCTGCTGATTTTATTAACGATTGCCATCGCTTCATCGGTGAGCAGATTTCTTTTAGATTACTTGTTTTGGTCTCAGCAGCTGCAATATTGGTTTTCGTAGTCAAAACACTCGAAAAAAGCTTCTGATGCATGAGAATCAAAAAATTTTCGCGCATACTTTGCAAAATCTTGACGACTTTTTCCACGTATGCCAAACCTCTTTCCGGCAAAACTTTTAATAAGGAAAGGGGAGAACGGCATTGAAAATCATTTATTATTTGTTAATAGCGATCATTTTATGCTTTTTTTTCTCAGCGGTTGGAAATGTCAATCAAACAAATGCGGAAAAAAACGATTTTCCCGTAGAGGAGATCATGGAACAACTGCGGAAGGAACATATTGCCATTGATGAATGGACAATTATGGCAAAATTTTCTTTCAAACAAAAACATGAAAACCCGAAACAATTGCGATCACAATTTCGTCAATTTAAATGGCTTTATGTGCAAAACGGTTCTTTTGCCAAATGGGATGGAACTTACCGAAACCAGCAAAAGAAGATTGTTGAAAAATTCCAGATCATAACACCAACAGATGAACCCTCCAAAACGATTGTTATATATCAGGCAACAGGCCGTTTTCGACCTGACAACTGGAAAACGATAAACCTTTACTTTGATCGGGAAATTTTCGACAAAATTCCAGGAAATCCGCTTTTTTTCACTTGTATCAAAGGCCATACAAGTGGTATTATGAAAGGTGTTTTGCGTTTAAAAACAAAAAAACTTTTAGAACAGTTTGATGCTAAACCGGTTGAAGAACTAAATGAAGAGACTTTTGTTTCCGTATCCGGTCTTACGAAAAAATGGAATCATTCAATTCCAACTCAAAATGGCAATATGAATATCCAAGTTGCGCTGAGAAGCGAAAGTTTGGGCGAAAATACTATTGTTACAGTAGGAACACCGATAATAACGACTGAATATTAATATAGAGAAAATGGGACGCGGAGGGGAATACTTTGGAAAAGATCATCGTCCGCGGCGGTCGAAAGTTAAACGGTACAGTAAAAGTAGAAGGTGCAAAAAATGCCGTTTTACCTGTTATCGCTGCATCTTTGTTAGCAAGTGAAGGAAAAAGTACAATTTATGATGTTCCGATGCTCTCCGATGTATTTACAATCAATGAAGTTTTACGATATTTGGGAGCAGACGTTCAATTTGACGGCAACCAAGTGGAAATTGATGCATCTGGAGAACTCTTAACAGAAGCACCATTTGAATATGTAAGAAAAATGCGCGCATCTGTGCTTGTAATGGGATCGCTCCTTGCCCGAAAAGGACGTGCACGTGTTGCATTGCCGGGAGGATGTGCCATCGGATCCCGTCCGATTGACCAGCATTTAAAGGGATTTGAAGCAATGGGGGCAACCATTAAAGTAGGAAACGGGTTTATTGATGCGGAAGTTGAAGGAAGACTTCAAGGGGCTAAAATTTACTTGGATTTTCCAAGTGTCGGTGCGACAGAAAACATCATGATGGCAGCGGCATTGGCAAAGGGAACGACCGTAATTGAAAACTGTGCAAAAGAACCCGAGATCGTCGACCTCGCAAACTTTATCAATAAAATGGGCGGAAATGTACGCGGAGCAGGTACAGGCACCATTCGCATAGAAGGCGCTGATCGTTTGCATGCCGCCCAGCATGCAATCATACCGGATCGCATTGAAGCCGGTACTTTTATGGTCGCTGCTGCGATTACAGGCGGGAACGTACTTGTAAAAGGAGCAGTTCCAGAACATTTAACTTCCTTGATCGCAAAGATGGAAGAAATGGGCATCACCATTATCGAAGAGGAAGACGGCATCCGCGTTATTGCCCCTGAACAATTGAAGGCCGTTGATATTAAAACGATGCCTCACCCGGGATTTCCAACAGATATGCAATCGCAAATGATGGCGCTTCTGCTTCGGGCAAACGGAACGAGCATGATCACGGAAACGGTATTTGAAAACCGCTTTATGCATGTCGAAGAGTTCCGCCGGATGAACGGAGACGTGAAAATTGAAGGCCGCTCCGTCATCATTAACGGCCCTGTTCAATTGCAGGGAGCGGAAGTAGCAGCTACTGATTTAAGGGCGGCAGCGGCTTTAATATTGGCCGGGCTTGCGGCCGAAGGCTATACACAAGTAACCGAGCTAAAACATCTTGATCGAGGGTATGTACGGTTTCATGAAAAGTTGAAAGCATTAGGCGCCGACATTGAGCGTGTGAACGAAGATGTACTAAGCGCATCTCTTGAAAAACAGGCAGTGACTGATTTGAAAGCATAAAAGTTAATGGCAGGGAGTTAGCGGCCGTCGTTAGCCCCCTTTACATACTCTTATAGTCTTTCGTTTGTTTTTTTATTTTATACACTCCCATTTGCCGGCTATGCCAAAAGAATGAAAGACTACGTACGAGGCGGTCATTCTGTGATCAGACAAATAGCAACCGTGGCGGTTTATGTGGACGACCAGCAAGCGGCCAAGAAGTTTTGGACGGAAAAAGTAGGTTTTGAAGTAGTGGCGGAGTTTCCAATGGGACCGTCTGCCTTTTGGCTTGAAGTGGCTCCAAAAGGAGCGCAAACACGGCTGGTGCTGTATCCGAAATCAATGATGAAAAACTGGAATGAATTGAAAGCTTCCATTGTATTTGAATGTGACAATGTAATGGAAGAATATGAGAAACTGAAAGCAAACGGTGTCGAATTTAAAGGGGAACCTCAAAAGATGCAATGGGGCACTTATGTGCAATTCAAGGACGAAGACGGCAATGAGTTTTTGTTGAAAAGTGAATGAAGTGACAATGTTTCAGAACCTCTTTTAAGACTGAGAAAAGGGGCACCTGTCGCTTAAAAAGAAGCACAGGTGCTTTTGTCATTCTTTCGTTGCGGAAATTTTTTCACAGAAAGCATGGAAATAGTCGGCAAACGGGACATAAAGCATAAAAAGGAATGAAAAATGGCAACCATGAAATTATTGGCTTTACCATACAACATGTACATGTTAGAAGTAAGTGCCATCTGAATATTTGATTTTTGATCTACTTGTTTACCATTCAACATGTACATGTGAGAAATTCCAATCAACATCGGGGATGGCCAAAAGATTTTGCCGTTTTTGGCAGAATGATTCAGCAGCTTTGTTCATATGTCCAAACATCATGATGGGCGGGTTTTAATATTCTTCTTTTAAAATACTGTACAATTTCACATCTATATATCGACCGTTATTAAATATTTTTTGGCGGTGCAAACCTTCGTAGCTCATCCCGCTTTTTATCATAACTCTTTCTGAAGCTATATTATCTTTGAAACACATTGCTTGAATGCGGTTAAGATGCAATGTTTCAAAACCGTATTTGATAATTTCCTTAACTGCTTCTGTCATAATCCCTTTCCCCCAATTATTTCGGGAAAGTGCGAACCCTATTTCAGCACTGTGATGGATTGGGTTCATGCTGGTAAAGCCAACAGTACCAATGAGTCGGTTGTTTTCTTTCAAGACGATTCCCCATGGAGCCGGTTTGTGATCTTGATAATTCTCAAGTATTGAAGCGATAAACGTTTCCGTATCTTCTATGTTTTTGTGAGCGTTCCAAGTAACATATTTAGCAACTTCTTCATCTGAGCAGTAGGCAAACATATCATAGGCATCTTCCATTGTTATTTTCCTCAGCAAAAGCCGCTCTGTTTCCAGTGTTGGAACACCTGCACTCCCCATCAGCATCCACCCCTTTGAAGGTTTTAAATAATGATACAATGCAAAATAAGAAAATGACAACATATTCTTTCTCCATTTTAATCGATACAAGAAATTCTGCCGCCTTCCTTTCGGGAGAATATGTCATAAAAGGTTGTCCACCCCCATAAACTTTACTGTACATGATCATTGAAATGGGGGCTGAAAAATGAAACGACTTAAGATGAAACAATTAAAGTCATTTTTGCTTGTTTTCGCAGCAATGTTTGTCATTATTCTCATGGTGCCGAGTTTGCTTGTGGCCCCGTTTGCTGAGAAGACGAAAGCGACACTTGGCGAAGAATTGGAGGCGAAAGAAACGACATTAGCGAAGTCAAAAGTATCCGTACCTGTTTATCGATCAGAAGCAAAGCAAATTGAACAAGTGCCGCTCGAAGAATATGTCGCCGGTGTAGTCGCTGCCGAAATGCCGGCTGAATTTGAAAAAGAAGCCCTAAAAGCACAAGCGTTGGCCGCAAGAACGTATATTGTGAAAGAATTGGTTACAGGCCAAAGTGTCGGTTCTCCGAAAGGAGCGGTCGTGACAGATACAGAACTTCATCAAGTCTTTAAAAGCGAGGACGAATTAAGAGAAATTTGGAAAAGTGATTTTGACTGGAAGATCAAAAAGATAAAAGAAGCGGTAAATGAGACAAGCGGACAAATTTTAACGTACGACAACAAGCCGATCGATGCTTCGTTTTTCTCAACAAGCAATGGATTTACCGAAAATTCAGAGGCGATCTGGCAAAGTTCGCTGCCGTATTTGAAGAGTGTTGAAAGTCCTTGGGATAAACGATCTGATAAATTTCTCGGAAGGAAAGTCTTTTCGGTGAAAGATTTTGAAAAGAAACTAGGAGTGAACATCAGCGAAGACGGTTCGGTCGGAAAAATCGTGGAAAGAACTCCTGGAAGGCGCGTCGCAAAAGTTGACATCAACGGGAAAGAGCTGACAGGAAGGGAAGTAAGAGAAAAGCTCGGCTTGAGATCTACGGATTTTTCGTGGACGCTTAAAGGAGACGAAATTATTGTCACAACAAAAGGATATGGACACGGCGTCGGCATGAGCCAGTACGGCGCCAACTTTATGGCTGAAGAAGGAAAAAATTATCAAGACATTGTGAAACATTATTATCAAGGAGTTCAAATATCCTCAGCCGAACAGTTTTTATCCAAATATTTGGCCCAGAAATAAAGATGCTTGAAAATTTTCATTGAATGGTTGCAGCTTTTATGCTGTCAGATCGGCCTTTTCGATGGCGAAACCCGCAGATTCACCAATGGTTTCTGCGGGTTTTTACTGGTGTTGTCATTTGAATTTTTTCTAAAGCTCCCTTTTAAGAAGGACGGGATTTTTTTATATTTATGAGCAAATCCAGAAATGTTTTCAATTTCGACTGATTCCGGGTAAAATAATAAATTTTAACGATATAGTAGGATGCGGAGACTCCGATGGCGTCTTTTACAAGATCAATCAATGTCATCGAACGCGATGGAACGAAATATTGATGAATCTCATCGCAAAGGCCGTATAAAAATGCGGTCACAGCCGCAGCAAGGCTTGTTTTTGCCGTTAATTTTTGATGAACAGCCAAAGCAAAAACAAACAGCCAATATAAAATCCCGAATTCAATTAGATGGAGCGATTCCTTTAATACATGATCGAAAGAAAAAGGTGTTTTGACAAACGTATCCGCCGGATAGCTGGATAAGAGCCAAATAATCCCCATATATACTAACGGTGCAATCGTAAACAGGAAAACGGCCAACTTTTTCATGATGCAAACTCCTTTAAAATAATTTTTTGATTGTACATATAAAAACAAAAATTGCAAAAAATATTTCTTTTGAATGTATAGAATTCCTCCAACTTGTTCACAATGGTTGCTGAGGTGATGAACAATGAGAGAGGAAGAAAAGAAACGTACTTCTCAAGTATCGAAGCTTCAACAGTTTTTCAGAAAAAAATGGGTATTTCCGGCAATCTATCTGCTTAGTGCAGCGATTATTTTAACAGCTGTTCTCTGGTATCAGGCAATCCAGCACAATGGCAAAGACCTGTCCAGCGATGAACCGAATGACGTTTCTTACAATGAAGAACCGTCAGTAGAAGTCAATCAATCGGTGGAGCATTTTAAAATGCCTGCGATTGATCCTGACGCTGTAAAGGTTGTGACAAACTTTTACGATTTTAACTCATCGGAAGAAGAACAAGAAGCAGCACTCGTTTTCTATGATAATACGTATCATCCGAGCAAAGGAATCGATATTGCCAGCCATGATGGCAAAGCGTTTGAAGTCACGGCATCGTTAAGCGGTACGGTGACAAAAGCCGAAAAAGATTCCCTTTTTGGATATGTCGTTGAAATCGAACACGAAAACGGTGTTGCCACTATTTATCAATCGCTTGCCGACACGAAAGTAAAAGCAGGCGACAAAGTGGAACAAGGCGAAATCATTGGGCAAGCAGGAAAAAATCAATTTAACAAAGATGCCGGAGTTCATGTTCATTTTGAAATCCGCAAAGACGGACAAGCTTATAATCCATTAACCTACTTGGATGAACCGATCACAAGTTTAACTGAAAAATCTGTTGAAGAGCAGTCCAACAGCGCGGCAGATGATCGTGCGAATACTGAAAATGGACAAACGACTTCTGAGGAAACAGCGCCATCAGATGAAAGACAGTCCGGCAATGATCAATCAGCCGATGAAACATCTGATGAAAATTCATCACAGTCAGATGACGAAAGCCGCAACAAATCTGAAACGGAAAATCAACAGGATACATCTCTCGAATCGAATAATGAATAAATATTGGAGCTGTCCGAAAAGTCATTGCCATTTGACTTTTGAGGCAGCTCCCATTTTTTGAAAAAAAGTACACAAAAACCTGTTCTGCTCTTTGGAGTAGGTCATTTTTTGTCTTTGCCTTCCATATTACATGAAAAACCAACTTCAATGTACCCCATTGGGTTTAGTCATTTTTTCACCCTAATCTTATAACCTTTAAAAGGTCAAGTCCTAATGTTTGTGTAAAAGGGGCTCCCAGTTCAGCAAACTTATATCTCCGGAAATAGAACCGCTGTGTATCCGCTTCTTTTTACACAAATTCCTAGACTTCATCCCTTTAAAACCTCAACCCGGTCATTAAATATTTTCCTTTTAAAGGATCACAATTTCAAGGCACTCTTTATTGGGATACTTGCCTTCAATACACTAGCATTGCAGTAATTAAATCTGATGATTCAAAATACTAAGAATGTTCAATTTTTTTATTGATTTCGAAACAAAAAAATCCTTTACAATGGAAGTACAGGTGGTTCCTGTCCAAATCCAATCGTAAAGGATAACCGTTATGGACAAGAATACACTAATTTCATCATTTGGTAAATGGGTTTCACCCATAAATATTCAAAAACTTAGCGAACAA